>JANWVS010000033.1 GCA_025056835.1 Gemmataceae bacterium
CACGTCGTCAACTTCATGCGTTTCATTGCTATGGAAGTCCGCGAGTTGATGGCCCAGCTCGGCTTTCGGACCTTCAACGAAATGGTCGGCCGCAGCGACCTGCTCGGCATGACCAAGGCGATCAGCCACTACAAGGCGCTGGGTCTCGATTTCTCCAAGATCTTTTACCGGCCGCCGGTCGAACCCGGGGTCGGGCGCTATTGCACCAAAAGCCAGGACCATGGCCTGGAAAAATCGCTCGACAAGACCCGCCTTCTGGCGCTGTGCCGCCCGGCGTTGGAGCGCGGCGAGAAGGTGAAAGCGAGTTTGGAGATCAGGAATATCCATCGCGTCGTCGGCACCCTGACCGGCAGCGAACTGACGCGCCGCTGGGGCGCCGACGGGCTGCCGGACGACACCATCGAACTGCACTTCACCGGGTCGGCGGGGCAAAGCTTTGCCGCTTTTGTGCCCCGGGGCATGACCATGATCCTCGAAGGCGATGCCAACGATTACTTTGGCAAAGGGCTGTCGGGGGGTAAACTGATCGTGTATCCGCCGCGCCGGGCCACGTTTGTGGCGGAGGAGAACGTGATCATCGGCAACGTGGCGTTTTACGGCGCCACCAGCGGCGAAGCCTACATTCGCGGGGTCGCGGGCGAGCGCTTCTGTGTCCGCAATTCCGGCGTCAACGCGGTGGTCGAAGCGGTGGGCGATCACGGCTGCGAGTACATGACCGGCGGCCGGGTCGTCATCCTCGGTCCCACCGGCAAGAACTTCGCGGCGGGCATGTCCGGAGGCGTCGCCTACGTGCTCGATGAGGACGGCGCCTTCCGCCAGCGCGTCAACCTGGAAATGGTTCAACTGTTTCCACTGGAAGACGACGAAGATATTGCCCTGGTCCGGTCGATGATCCGCAAACATGCCGAGTACACCGGCAGCACCAAGGCGGCAAGGGTCTTGGAGGCGTGGGATGCCTTCGTCGGCAAGTTTGTGAAGGTATACCCCAATGATTATCGCCGGGTCATCGAGACGCAGCGGCGTTTCAAAGCCCAAGGGCTTTCCGAGGAAGAAGCCATCATGGCGGCCTTCGACGAAAATGCTCGCGACGCCGCCCGCTTGGGAGGGAAATAACCATGCCGTTGGCCTTCGCACCCGAGAAACTGGACGAGGTGTTGCCGGACCACACTCAGCTGCCGGACCACGACGAGGTCCCGATGAACAACTTTCTGGAACCCTGGCAAAGCGCCCTGTTGACCAACACGCTGTTGCCCCGGCTCTACGAGTTGTATCCGGAGGGGGATTTCGCCATCGGCCAGAATAGCGGCATTTATTTCGAGCGTACCGATCCGCCGAACCTGGGCTGCCGGGCGCCGGACTGGTTCCTGGTGCTGGAGGTGCCAAAGCTCTTGGGCGGCATCCTGCGGCGCTCGTACGTCCTGTGGCAGGAATTGACGGCGCCTTTAATCCTCTTGGAATACGCTTCCGACAGCGGCGACGAAGAACGCGACCAGACCCCCAAGACCGGCAAGTTTTGGATCTACGAGCGCCGCATCCGACCGGCGTATTACGGCATTTTTCTTCACACGGGGGCCAAGCTGGAGATGTATCAACTCGTCGGAAACCGCTTCGCGGCGCTGACGCCCAACGCGGCCGGCCGTTTTCCGATCGAACCGTTGGGCGTGGAGTTGGGGGTCTGGAAGGGGACGTTTGGACAATACGAAACCGACTGGCTGCGTTGGTGGACCAACACGGGGCTGCTGCTTCCCACCGGCGACGAACGGGCCGAACAAGAGCGACAACGCGCCGAACAAGAGCGACAACGCGCCGAACAGGAGCGGCGACGCGCCGAGGCCTTGGCGGCGAAGTTGCAGCAGCTGGGTATCGATCCCCAGTCGATCGACCACTGCTAGCTCCGGGCCGTCTAGTTGAGGCTGACCATGGGCAAACCGACGGGCTTTCTCGATTATCCGCGGGAACTGCCGCGACATCGCATTCCCCTGCAACGCATCAACGACTGGGACGAGTTCCACGAGCATCAGTCGGACGAGGCTTTGCGCCGACAAGGAGCGCGGTGCATGGATTGCGGCGTGCCGTTCTGCCACACCGGCACGCTGCTGGAGGGGATGGCTTCCGGCTGTCCCATCAACAATCTTATTCCGGAGTGGAACGATCTGGTTTATCGCGGTCTGTGGCGCGAGGCTCTGGAACGGCTGCACAAGACCAACAACTTCCCGGAATTCACCGGCCGAGTCTGCCCGGCGCCGTGCGAAGGTTCCTGCGTGTTGGGGATCAGCGAACCTCCGGTGACGATCAAGAACATCGAGTGCTCCATTATCGACAAGGCCTTCGCCGAAGGCTGGGTCCAACCCGAACCGCCCGCCTTCCGCACCGGCAAGAAAGTCGCCGTCGTCGGTTCCGGCCCGGCAGGTTTGGCGGCCGCGGCGCAACTCAACAAGGCCGGCCACTGGGTCACCGTCTTCGAACGGGCCGATCGCATCGGCGGCTTGCTGATGTACGGCATCCCCAACATGAAGCTCGATAAGAAAAAGGTCGTCGAACGCCGCATCCAGCTGATGGAAGCGGAAGGGGTGCGCTTCATCACCAACTGCGAGGTCGGCGTCCATTATCCGGCCGAGAATCTCCTCAAGGATTTCCACGCCGTCATTCTGGCCGGCGGCGCCACCAAGCCGCGCGATCTGCCGGTGCCGGGGCGCGAGTTGAAAGGCATCCACTTCGCCATGGAATTCCTGCACGCCAATACCAAAAGTCTGCTCGATTCCGGCCATCGCGACGGCAATTTCATCTCGGCCAAGGACAAGGACGTCGTCGTCATCGGCGGCGGCGACACCGGCACCGACTGCGTCGGCACTGCCCTTCGCCACGGCTGTCGCAGCCTCGTCCAGTTGGAAATTCTGCCCAAACCGCCGCTGGAGCGCGCGCCCGACAACCCTTGGCCCCAATGGCCGAAGGTCTACAAACTCGATTACGGTCAGGAAGAAGCCGCCGCCCGCTTCGGCACCGATCCCCGCACTTACTTGATCAACACCAAGCGTTTCGTCGGCGACGACACCGGCCACGTCAAGGAAGTCCACACCGTCCGCATCGAATGGGTCAAGGACAACGGCAAATTGCAAATGCGCGAAATTCCCGGCAGCGACGAGGTCTTTCCCGCGCAACTGGTGTTGCTGGCCATGGGGTTTCTCGGTCCCGAAGATCAATTGTTGCAGAAACTCGGCATCGAACGCGATGCACGGAGCAATGTCAAGGCCGAGCTTGGCAAATTTGCGACCAACATCCCCGGCGTCTTTGCGGCCGGAGACATGCGCCGCGGCCAAAGTCTGGTCGTCTGGGCCATTCACGAAGGCCGCGGCGCCGCGCGAGAATGCGATCGCTGGCTCATGGGCGAGACCGTGCTGCCCTAGCGACCCCGGCGTCGGCCCCGGCCGCTGCGGCGCCGCGCTCGTCGCGCCGCGGCGAAGGCCGACGGCCGCGGTCGGCGCCTCACTTTTTACGGTGTCGGTCGAAAAAGGCGAAAATCCGTGGGATGTTTTGGAAGGCCACGTCGACGTGGCCGCCGCCTGCGACTTCCACATACTCGAAGGTCATGTTGAGCCGCTTCATCTCCTCGGCCCAGCGGCGTACGCCCGCCACGGGAACGAGGTTGTCCTGGTCCCCTTGGATGAGCAGAACCGGTATGTGCTTGATCTTGGCAACGTCCGTGGCGGGACGAACACTGGCGGGCGCGATCGGCGCGATCGCCGCCCAAAGGTCGGGGTATTTGATGGCGAAGTGCCAAGTGCCCCCGCCGCCCATCGAATGGCCCATCAGGTAAAGCCGCTGCGGGTCGATGTTGAACTCTTTCTTGACGATGGCGAGAACGTTGAGCACGTCTTTTTCACTTAATTCGGCGAGGTTCTCCGGATCGCCCTTGGTCGGCTTGACCAGGGGACGGGCGCCGTACCACCCGCGGGTGTTGTAGCCCATCGGCGCCACGACGATGAAACCATACTTCTCCGCCTCGTCGGTGAGCTTCGGGTAACGCATCATCATCTGCGGCGTCGCCAGCAGGCCGTGCAGGGCGACGACCAGCGGCGTTCTGGTCGCCGGGTCGTACCGCGAAGGCACGAACAGGGCGTATTCCATTTTCTTGCCGGCCTCTTTGAAGTCGTAATACCGTGTCTGGATGCGCGCCGACGTGGGTTGGTTCTTTTCTTGCGCCCGCAGCGGCGCCAGCAAACCGCAAACACCGCCGAACAACACCAACAGCAAACGACCATCGCGACACGACATGACCCAACCTCCAGCAACCGGGGGAGATGAGGTACCACGATCCGTGGACGGCGCTATGGAGAGATTATAGCGCGCGGTCCCAGGGCAGTCGCCCGGACGCCGACAGCGGCCTGGGCCGAAGACGCCGACGGCCCTGCTGTTGAGAAAACCACGCGGCTTCGTCTTTCCAAGGAGGCGCCGGCTGCCTAACATAGAACGGTGACGGACAATTGACATCTTCGACGGAAACAGGGCATTGTGGCACGCGCTCAGCCGAAACTGATTGTCGTGACGGGAGTGACGCGCGGGCTCGGTCTAGCGCTGGCGGAAAAGTTCATCGAACTGGGTCATACCGTCTTGGGATGCGGCCGGTCGCGCGATATTGTTGAGCATCTGCGGCGCACCTACCGGCCCCCCCACGATTTCGCGGCGGTCGACGTGGCCTTGGAAAATCAGGTGGAGCCATGGGCGGCGCGGCTGTTGTCGACGCACGGCGCACCGGACCTGGTGATCAATAACGCCGCGATCATCAATCGCAGCGCCCCGTTGTGGCAAGTGCCGTCGGAGGAATTCGAACGAGTCATCGACATCAACATCAAGGGCGTGGCCAATGTGATCCGTCATTTCGTGCCGGCGATGTTGGCCCGAAAATCGGGCGTAGTGGTCAACTTCAGCTCTGGTTGGGGGCGGTCGGTGGCGGCCGACGTGGCGCCGTACTGTGCCAGCAAATGGGCCGTCGAAGGTTTGACACGGGCCTTGGCCGAGGAACTGCCGCGCGGCATGGCTGCCATCCCCCTCGACCCCGGCATCATCGACACCGATATGCTCCGCAGTTGCTTCGGCGGCAGCGCCAGCCGTTATCCCTCTCCGAAAAAGTGGGCCGAAAAAGCCGCCCCCATGATCCTCGCCTTCAACTCCCGCGACAACGGCAAACCCTTGTCGGTCGGCAAGGTGTGAGGCCCACCGACGACCGGCGGACTCTGCGGCCCGACGACGGCTCGGCTTCCCGGTCGCCCACCCAGGGAGTTGCCGGCGGCCCAGGTTGGACGTTCCCTGCGGCCGGAGCTTCAGATTCCCTGCGGCCATTGGTCCTGGGGCAGGTAACCCAGCAGACGGCGCGCGGGTTCGAGGTCGTAGCGCTGCCAATGCACCGGCCGGCTCGTGGCATAAACGATCTGAAAGCCCAACGGTCCGTCGGCTTCGACGGCGCACGCGAAAAACCGTCCGGCGTCGCCCGGGCTGAGATAGACGTCTTGTGCCCAGTCGAGTTGGCGCATTTCCGCCGCCTGCTCCGGCGTCCGCGGGCACCAACCCAGCCGCACGGCGACGACGTCCATGCCGAATTTTTCCGCAAAGGCCCGGCCCGCGCCTTCCAGAAAGAGCTTGGCGGCGGCGTACCAGTAGCGCGGCGTCGGCGCTGCGTCGACCCCCAGCGGCGCACCGCGGCGCAGTCGATCGTACCAAACGACTTGGCCGCTGCTCGCCAGAATCAGGCGGCGGACCCCGGCGGCTTGGGCAGCCTCCAAGACGTGGTAGACGCCGATGATGTTGTTGGGAACGATGCACTTGAGAAAATCGTCGTCGTCCGGCGTGGCGGCCAGGTGGATGAGGGTCGACGCCCCGGCCATGGCCCGGGCCACGGCCGCCGGATCGGTGAGGGTGCCGACGACCATGTCGGCGACCTGAGGAGTCGGCGTCAAGTCGAAGCCGCGCATCGGGTGGCCGCGGCGTCGAAGTTCCTGGACCACCGCGCGGCCGATGCGTCCGCTGGAACCGGTGACGAGAATCAGCCCTGGGGTCATGGCGTCGACCTCACGGCCCCGGCGCGGAGAGTGCCGGATAGACGGCGTAGCCCGAGACATTGGTCGGGACACGATAGATCGTCTTGCCGGCTGTGACATAAAGGGTCTTGAGCTGCGGTCCGCCGAAGCAGAGGTTGGTAATCAGGTTTTCGGGAATCGGGATGCGACCGAGGAGTTCGCCGCGCGGCGCGATGACGTAGACGCCCGGCGGGGCGTCGAGCGTCTCGCCGGGACCGCGTTGGACGGAGATGCCGGCGGCGACCCAAAGATTGCCGCGGACGTCGAGCTTCAGGCCGTCGCCGCCCCGGGCCTTGCCGAAATCGAAAACCAGCCGGCGGTCGGCCAGCGAACCGTCGTCGCGCACGGCGAAGGCCCAGATCTTGCGGTTGCCGCCGGGCTTTGGGTGGCTGTCGACGACGTAAAGCGTCTTGGCGTCGGGCGTGATGGCGATGCCGTTGGGGCGATCGACCTCTTTTTGCGTCAGGACGCGCGTCACTTGGCCGTCGGGGTCGATGCGATAAACGCCTTCGACGTCCATCTCCAGGTCGCTGCGGTCGGGCGAGTAGCGCGGGTCGGTGAACCAGATGCGGCCGTGGCGGTCGACGCAGAGGTCGTTGGGGCTGTTGTAACGCTTGCCTTGATAGTTGTCGGTCAGGACGGTCACTTCGCCGGTGGCCAGGTCGGTGCGGACGATACGGCGGCGGCCTTTGCCTTGTTCGCCGCCTTCGCAGCTGATGAGCCGGCCTTGGGCGTCGAAGGCGTTGCCGTTGGTCCGGCCGCTGTCGGCCCGAAAGACGGTTACGGTCCCCTTGGTGTCGAGTTTCAGGATACGATTGCCGGCAATGTCGCTGAAGTAGACGTTGCCGGCGGCGTCGGCGGCAGGGCCTTCGAGGAACGCCACCGTGGCCTCGACGACCGCAACGGTGTCCGGCGGAACGAGGTTCTTGGGCAGAGGCGTGTCGGCGAATTGGGCTGCGGCGGAACGGGGCAGCCCGCCGAGCAGGCCGGTGGTGAGCAACGACACGAGCAGCGGACGCACAGTAAGCATGGCCATGGCAAAAAACTCCATCCTCGCGCAGCGCGATGGGGATATGATAGCGTCGGTGAGCGGGCCGATCCAAGTTTGTCATGGATTCGTTGTCGCCGCGCCGTGGAGGCCATCATGCGTTGCCTTGTCACCCTGACCCTTGTTGTGGTGCTCCCGGCCGTGGCAGCCGGGCAAACCGCAGAAGAATTGGCGAAACAACTCCAGGCCGCGACCCGCGCCGGGAACTGGAACGAAGCCGCCGAGGCCCTCACGCGGCTGATCGAGTTGAACCCCAAAGACGCTCCGCTGTACCACGCCCTCGGCTGTATCGAATTCCGGCGGCTGCGGTTTGCAGCGTCGGTGGCCGCGTTTGACAAATACATCGAGCTTCGGCCGGAGGCCCAAGTCACCCATTGGCAACGCGGGATCTCGCACTACTTTGCCGGCCAGTGGGACCGCGGCATCGCCCAGTTCGAGGGGTATCAAAGCTACGACCGCAACGACGTCGAAAACGCCGTCTGGCGCTTCCTGTGCATGGCGCGACGCGACGGATTGGCCAAGGCCCGCAAAGAACTTTTGCCGGTCGGCGAGGACAAACGTGTGCCGATGCGCCAGATCTACGATCTCTTTGCCGGCAAGCTGAAGCCGGACGACGTCCTCGCAGCGGCCCGAACCGGCGAGCCGACCAAGGACGAACTCAATCGGCGCCTGTTCTACGCCCACTTGTATGTCGGCATCTATCTCGATCTGGAAGGGGACAAGGAAGCCGCCTTGACCCACTTGCGCAAGGCCGCCGAAGAACATCGCATCAACCACTATATGTGGGACGTGGGCCGGGTCTACTGCGACGTCCTGCGTCGGCAGCTGCCGAGACCGTGACAAGTTTTGTCCCCCGCCGCAGCGCGTTTGATCCGTGCTTTTCCGGTCGCGGACACACCGCTCGCGCCGCCGGAGGCCTCGTCGAATCTGGAATTACGCCAAGCGCCGGGGCCGGCGCAAAAACTCAACAAACATTCCCAAAACCTTCACTTCACTCGCCGGCGCTGTCCTTATAAATTTCCCGGCCTACCGCCCTACGGTTTCGCGCAGTTAGTTCGCATTGTTTTCATCGGAGTGACACCTATGAATTGGAACTGGCTCGGTGTGTGGTCGCGGCTTGGCAAGCAATTCCAGAAGCGCTCAGCAAAACGTCGATCCCGCTCTCAACTATCTCCGACGAAATCGGTGCGGCTTTGGGTCGAGTCTCTTGAAGAACGCGCTGTCCCCGCCGCATTCACCATGGGCAACCTGGTTGTCGAGCGCATTGGCGGCGACGCCAGCTTTGGTGCCGGAGGCAGCGCGCTGACCAACGCAGCAACGCCCGTCTTCCTCGATGAGATCACCATCAACACCGGACAGACCGCCCCGGTGCAGACGATTGCCATGCCCACCAGCGATAGCGGCAGCAACCAAACGCTCACCGATTCCGGAACGGCGACGTCCAACGGCTATCTGACCCGCAGCGCCAATGGGGAATACCTGGTCGTGTCCGGTTATGATGCGGCCGTCGGCACAGCCAGCGTGGCTAATTCGAACCCTGCCACCGTCAATCGCACGATCGGCCGGGTCTGGTTCGATGGTTCCGTCGACACATCCACCACGTTCAACAACGGGCCGAACAACAATTTCCGCAGCGTTACTACGATCGACGGGACACGCTATTGGGTGGGTTTGAGCGGCAACGCCACGCTCATGGGCATCGGTACCGTGGCCCACGGCGGCACCGCCCTCGACAACATTTTCAACGGCAATGCCCGCAACACGCTCATCGCCGGTAATCGGTTGTTCGTCAGCGCCGGGGCGACCGCCGGTTTTGGTTCGGTTGGCATCCACGTCATGGACGCCGGCAACCCGCCCCCCACCGGCTCAGCCACCAATACCTTGCTCAGCAGTACCAACACCAGCGGAACGGGCACGCCTTCCCCATACTCGTTTGTCTTCTTTGACCTCAACAGCAACAACTTCGATGGTACCGGCTTCGATACGCTCTACGTCGCCGACGATCGCGCGGCGACCAGCGGCGGCGGCCTCCAGCGTTGGGATTTCGACGGCTCGGCTTGGACTCGACAGTTCACCATCAACACTCCGATCCGGGGGTTGACCGGCTATCGCGATGGCAACGATGTCGTGCTCTTCGCAACGACGATTGAAACTTCCGCCAATAAGGTCGTCAAATTGATCGACACGTTGTCCGGCAACGCCGGCGCCACGTTCGAGACGCTCATCACTGCCCCCGCCAACACGGTCTTCCGCGGTGTCGCCCTCGCCCCCGAAGTACCCAAGGTGGTCTCGGTCACGCGGGCCGACGCCAATCCCACTAGCGCCACCTCCGTCAATTACACCGTGACGTTTACCCACAGCGTCACGGGCGTCAACGCTGCTGATTTTACCATCACGCAAGGCGGCGGAATTTCCGGTGCCACCATCACCAGTGTGAGCGGCAGCGGGACCACTTGGACGGTCACGGTCGGAGGTTATTCCGGCACCGGGACGATCAAGCTCAATCTCGTCGACGATGACTCGATCAAGAACTCCCTCGGCGCGCCGTTGGGCGGTACGGGAACGAGCGGCACTGGCAATGGCAGCTTCACCGGCGGGGACGATCAAACCTACACCATCACCGCCGGCGATACGACGCCCCCGGTCGTAGATTCTATCGTCCGTGCCGACGGGAATCCGACGAACGCGGCGAGCGTGCAGTTCACGGTGACGTTCAGCGAGAACGTGACGGGGGTGGACGCCAGCGACTTCACGTTGACGACCAGCGGCGTGAGCGGGGCATCGATCACGTCGGTGACGGGTACGGGTGCGACGCGGACGGTGACGGTGAACACGGGGACGGGCAGCGGCACGATCCGCCTGGACGTGGTCGACGATGACACGATCGTCGACGGAGCCGGGAACAAGTTGGGCGGAACGGGAGCCGGCAACGGCGACTTCACGACGGGCGAGGTTTACACGATCGACAAGACGGCGCCGGTGGTGGTGTCGATCGTCCGTGCCGACGGGAATCCGACGAACGCGGCGAGCGTGCAGTTCACGGTGACGTTCAGCGAGAGCGTGACGGG
>JANWVS010000340.1 GCA_025056835.1 Gemmataceae bacterium
GACAAGGACGAGTCGCCGCCGGAGCATGATCCGCCATCGGGCGTGTATGTTTATCGCAACGTCTTTGACCAGCGCGGCGGGGTCTACTACGGCCTGCCGACGCGCGCCGATGCCCCCGGCGACTTCCTTCACCATGAAGGGCATTTGCTGAGCGATCACGGCAACCCAGTTTACCCGGTGCTGCGCTTCTATCACAACACCTTTGTGCGCCATAAGCCGGTCTGGCGCGACTATTTCCTGTTCGGCCTGGGGGCCGTCGGCTTGCGCCGCACCGAGCGGGACGTGTTCAACAACATTTTCGTGCAAAGCGAAGGAATGCCCGGCACGGTCGTTTTAGGAAACGAAGCCGGCGACTTGCGGGAGGGAGGCAATCTGCTGTGGGGGATCAACGAGGGACCGAACCTTAAACACGATCCGTTGGCGCGCTTTCGCGCTTCGCCCTTGTTCGTGGCCAGCCGCCAACGCTATGCGCCCGGCTGGACCACGCAAGATCGCATCGGCGATCCCAAATTCCTTCGCTACCGATCCGACCGGGCCGAAGATGATTTCCGCCTGCAAAGGGGCAGCGCCGCCGTCGACGCCGGGGTCCCGTTGCCGCGCGATTGGCCCGATCCGCTGCGCGTCCTGGACGCGGGGTTGCCCGATGCCGGCGCGGCGCCGTTGGGAGTCGAGGCCTGGGGCGTCGGTGTCGACGGCCGGATCCCAGGATTGCGCGGACGACTGTAGGACGCGTCGCTGGGGCGTGTCAGCGACGTTCGCGATCATCAACCGCCGCGGTTGGACGCGATCGGCCCAAGCGGTTACAATGGCCGACGACCGTGTGCCGCGGGCGTCATGACCCTATCGGATGCCGCCGCGATGACCGTCTTCGATGTCGAAGCCCGCGAACTGAGCAAGAGCTATGGCCGCATCGAAGCCCTGCGCGGCGTGTCGCTGGCGGTGCGGCGGGGGGAAATCTATGGCTTGCTCGGCCAGAACGGTGCCGGCAAGACGACGCTCATAAAAATTCTCCTGGGCATCACGCGCGGCTGGCGCGGCCAAGCCCTGTTGCTCGGCCAAAGAGCCGGCACCGTTCGTGTCCGCCGCCGCGTCGGCTATCTGCCGGAGGATCATCGCTTCCCCGATTACCACACCGGTTACAGCCTGCTCGATTTCTACGGCCAGTTGCTGGGCCTTGCTCGGGCCGTACGCCGAGCGCGGATTCCGGCGATGCTCGACACCGTCGGCCTCGCCGGGCGGATGCACACCAAAATCCGCGGCTACTCCAAAGGGATGAAGCAGCGCCTTGGCATCGCCCAGGCACTATTGCACGAACCGGATGTCGTCTTCCTCGATGAACCGACCGATGGCGTCGATCCGGTCGGACGTCGGCAAATTCGCGAAATGCTGGCCCAATTGCGGTCGCAAGGCAAGACGATCTTCCTCAACTCCCACCTGCTCAGCGAGGTGGAATTGATCTGCGATCGGGTCGGCATCTTACAGCGCGGCCGGATGGTGCGCGAAGGCAGCATCGCCGAACTGACCAGGGTGCAGGGCATTTTCGTCGTCGGCTTGGCGGCGGGGCAAACCTTGCCGACAGCCGAACTCGCGCAACTCGGCTTCCAGGCCGTGGCCGACGGCGCGGTGTGGGACATCTACCTCAACCAGGGGCAGAGCATCGACACGGTCGTCGATTGGCTGCGTGGCCGGGGCTTGAGCATTCGCCACCTCGTCGAAAAACGACAAACGCTGGAGGATTTGTTTCTGCAAACGGTCAGCGGCGACGTTCCGGACCGCGACCCGATTCGCTAAGCGAGACCCAGCCGATGCGTTACTTCGCCATTCTCAAAGATTCGCTCCGCGAAGCGCTCGACAGCAAAGTGCTGTATGTCTTGATCGGTCTGGCGTTGCTCGTGATCGTTTTCGTGGCCACGTTGTCGTTTCGTGCCTTGTCCGCAGAAAAGGCCCTGGCCCAGATCGTCGACGGCCAGGTGCTCACTTTTCTGGAGGCCCTGAAACCCGTCCAAGAGGGATCAGGCCGCCCGCGGACCAAAGGTCAGGTTGCCGACCCTGGCTTCGTCTTCGACCTGCCCCGAACGTCGTACCGCTTGGAGACGAGAGAGCCGATCGTGGTCCTGCGCGGCGCGGCAGATTCGCCCGACGCTGATTATCGCCTGACCGTCAGCAAGATGTTCGTCAACAAAGAAAAGGCGGCCCAGGCTCGCGCCCAACCGCAGGCGGAGATCGAAGCGTTGCGCCGATACTTCGGCCGCTTCGAGAAACACGGCTTTTGCCGCGTGGGCGACATCCAGGTCGTGGCCGAAGATCAGGAACGCTCCTCGGTCGCTTTTACGGTCGATTGGCACGCCACGGCGGGCACGCGCCGCCTCTGGTTGCACGAGCCGAGTTTGTTTTTCGGGCTGGTGCCGCTGAGCAACGTCGCAGTGCCTCTGGGGTTTCAATTGTTCTTGATTGCCCGCGTCGTGATCTCCACGGGTGCCTGGATCGCGTTGATGTTAGGTGTCGTCATCACGGCCTTCTTCATTCCAAACATGCTTCAAAAAGGGACCATCGACCTGCTACTGGTCAAACCGATTCACCGCAGCCTGTTGCTGACGTTCAAGTACGCCGGCGGCCTGACCTTTATCTTGCTGACCAATACGGTGGCGCTTGTGGGGATCTGGCTGGTACTCGGCTGGCGCTCGGGCTTGTGGGCCAACTGGCTGTTGTTGCTCATTCCCCTGCTGACGTTCTTTTTCGCCATCCTTTATTCGGTGTCGACCCTGATTGCGGTACTCACGCGGAGCACGGTGACGGCGATCCTGGTCACGATCGGGGCCTGGTTTTTGTTCTACCTCGTCGGCACTACGAACCAGGTGTTCGAAATGCTCGCCTACCAGGAAGAGCTGGCGAACGTACCGGCCGAGCAGCGCACGTTCAGCGACAACACCATGCGGCGGGTGGTCGAGGCGGTTCACCGTGTCTTGCCGCGCACCTCAGACCTCGATCAATTGGCACAGCTTCTTGTGTTCAGCGACTTCATGACCGGCGGCAAACTGGCGACCGAGGACGCCTTGCCGGCGGACCGCAACTGGTGGGAGAGCTTCGGCGTCTCGTGCGGGTTCATCGCGGTCATGCTCGGACTGGCCTGCTGGCGCTTTTCGTGCAGGGACTACTGAGGCGCCCACCCGACCGACGAGCGCGCCGCTGCGCCACGCTGGCCGATTGCTTGCCGGCGGGATCAGACGTCGCCGGCACGAGGCGGGAGCGGCGGCCTTTCGCCGAGCGAGCCGAGGGCACTGGGTTCAGGGCCGCAACACGCGCTTCATGAATTCGTGTTGCACTCGCTGGACATGGGGCGAGGCGATGCCGTGGCGAGCGTGGGGGTAGAACATCATCTCGAAGTCGACATTGGCCTTTTGCAGGGCGTCGACGAGCTGCACAGCGTTGGTCAGGTGGACGTTGTCGTCCATCATGCCGTGGATGATGAGAAGTTTGCCGTGGAGGTTCTTGGCGGCGGCGATCACGGAGCTGGCCTGATAGCCCTTGGGATTGTCTTGGGGCAAGGTCATGTAGCGTTCGGTGTAGATGGAATCGTAGTTGAGCCAGTCGGTCGGCGGGGCGCCGGCGATGCCCGCGGCAAACATTTTGGAATGGGTCAGGGCGTAAGCGGCCATGAAGCCGCCATAGCTGTGGCCGCTGATGCCGATACGGGTCGGATCGGCGGCGGGGTACTTGTCGAGCAGCCAACGGAGGGCTGTTTCGATGTCCTTGAGTTCCTGCACGCCGAGTTGCTT
>JANWVS010000341.1 GCA_025056835.1 Gemmataceae bacterium
AGTCATGCTCCGTGCCGGGGACGTCGCGGCGTGGCAACGGCCGACCGGGACTTCTACAATTTCCTAACAGCCGGTCGGCGCCTCCACGGCGCGGCTGCCGTGAGGGGACAGACCCGGCTGGTCTGCGTCTCAGGTGATTGATGCCTTTCCTTGCGCTTGTGTCGACCCACGCCGACACCGGGCTGGCGATCGACGACCTTCGCCGTCAACTCGGGGCCGAGTGGTCGGGGGGCAGCGACGCTGCCTTGGTGTTTTTCTCGCGACACCACCTGCCGGCGGCGGAACAAATCGCCGAGGCGTTGTCGGACCTGAACTGTCGCGCCGTTGCGGGCTGTCCCGGCGAAACGGTGGTCGCCAACGATCGCGAAATCGAAGACTGCCCGGCGCTCTGCCTCTGGTTGGCGCGGTGGCATCGGCCGGTGCAGGCGGAGGCATTTCATCTCTCCATCGAGCAAACCTCGGAAGGATTTTCCTTGCTCGGTTGGCCCGATGCCCTGGTCGGGGCGACCCCAAGCGACGCGGTGATGCTCATCCTGGGGGATCCGTTTTCCTTTCCCGTCGACGATTTCCTCGATCAGGTCAACGAGAGCTACCCCGGCTTGCGCGTCGTGGGTGGGATGGCCAGCAGCGCTCGCGAGCCGGGACTTCATCGCCTGATCGTCGGCGACCGCGTGGTCACGGACGGGGCCGTCGGCATTCTGTTGGAAGGACCGATCGGCTGTCGGAGCGTGGTGTCGCAGGGGTGCCGGCCGATCGGGCAACCGTTCATTGTGACCAAGGCCCGCGACAACTTGATTCTCGAGCTCGGCGGCAAGCCGGCCCTCCTTCAGCTGCAAGAGCTATGGCAGCACCTCAGCCCGCGCGATCAACAACTCGCGCAACGCGGACTGCATCTCGGCCGGGCGATCAGCGAATACCAGAGCAGCTTTCAACGCGGCGATTTCTTGGTCCGCAACGTCATCGGCATTGATCGCGGCAGTGGGGCCATAGCCATCACCGATCGCCCTCGCATTGGTCAGACGATTCAGTTCCACGTCCGCGATGCGGCGACCGCCGACGAAGACTTGCGCCTGCTCCTCCAGGCTGACCGGAAGGCGCATCCGGCACGTCCCGGCGGTGCTTTATTGTTCAGCTGCAACGGTCGCGGCACCCGCCTGTTCGCCGTCCCCAACCATGACGCCGCTGTCATTCAACGCATCGTTGGTCCCGTCCCCCTCGCCGGTTTCTTTGCGCAAGGGGAGATCGGGCCGGTCGGCGGCCAGAACTTTATCCACGGCTTTACGGCCAGCGCCGCGATATTCGACGAATGACAGCGTCGAGTCCTCGTCGCACCGCTTGCCTAGGCTGATTGGTCGCCGACGGTCTCGATCCCCACCGGAGCTGGCGCGGGCATGGTCTGAGGGTGTGATTGAAAAATTCGTCGTATGTTCGGCACGCCGGTCGGTCGTCTCTTCGGCGCCCCGACGTGCGATCTCGAAAACAAACATCAGCGACGCTAACCAGCATTTTTCGCCTTGAAACTGGGCGGCCGCCCGACGGCGCCGCCGCCGCGCTGTGCTGCGACGACTGCCTGACGGTGAAACGACGCTCCCGTTGACGCTGACCGCGAGCCAGGCTTGTCAGTCGAAGGCGAAAGGCATGGACTGTTCGAAGTGAACGCGAGCATCACCGACCAGGATTTCGCGAAGGGCGCGCAACGTGTAACCGCCGTGCAGCCGGCCATCTTCGACATACATCCAATCTAAAATCTGGTCTTCGCGCACCCAGGTCTTGGAACCGAGATGTGTGGCCCGCAGGTGAAGAGGTTCGTTGCCGACGACCCCGTGGATCGCCTTGCCGTCGTGCTTCAAACCGGTCAGCCAGACGGCCTCGGCAATGCCGCCCGGTTCGCGCAACTCGATTTTGACCGAGAAGTGTCCTTGATTGGGGCGCGGGGCTAGCAGTTGCTTGAGGAAAGCCGGCACGGTCTTACGGGCCTCGGCGCTGGCTTGTTTCAAAAGGGCGTTGTCGGCGGCGACATAAGCGACCGATGGGTTGTTCAGGCGGCGCAGCAGTTCGCCCTCTCGCGGCGTGGAAGAAGTCCGGCGACAACCAGTGGGCGTCAGTAGTGCCGCCGATAAAATAAAAAGGAGTACACGCCGTCGCATGGCAATCTCTCCATCACGACCCAGGTGCGATCGTAGCTCGTCACACGCTGTGCCGGACCATTGTGCCGCGAGGGGGCTTACGTGTCAACGCGATCTGACCTGTGGCAGCCTTTCTTCGAGCAAGCGGGCGTGGTCATTCTGGATGGCGGCCTGGCGACCGAACTGGAACGCCGTGGAGCCGACCTCAGCGGTCCGCTTTGGTCGGCCAAAGCGTTGATTGACAATCCTGAACTGATTCGTCAGGTCCACGAAGATTATTTTCGCGCCGGGGCCGACGTCGGCATCAGCGCCAGTTATCAGGCCAGTTGCCAAGGCTTCGCCCAGGTCGATCTCGATGACAAAGCCATGGCGTTCGCCTTGTTCGTCAGCGTGCAACTGGTCAAGGAGGCGCGCGATATATTCTGGGATGTCGCCGCCCACCGGCTGGGCCGTTGTCGACCGCTGGTGGCCGCGTCGATCGGCTGTTACGGCGCCGCATTGCACGATGGCTCGGAGTACCGGGGCGACTACGGTTTAAGCGTCCGAGAATTGATCGACTGGCATCGCCCGCGGCTGGAGATCCTCGCTAAAGCCGGTGCCGACGTGCTGGCTTGCGAAACCATCCCTTGCCTGACGGAGGCGGAGGCCCTCGTCAGGCTGCTCGAGGAGTTTCCCGGTTTGCCGGCGTGGTTCAGCTTCGCCTGCCGCGATGGCCGGAGCTTATGTGCCGGCGACTCGTTTGCCGAAGCCGTGCGCCTGGTCCAGCAATCGCCCAACGTCGTGGCCGCGGGCGTCAACTGTACGTCCCCGCAGTTTATCGAAGAACTGCTGATCTCTGCCCGAGCGGTGGCGACGATTCCCTTGCTGGTTTATCCGAACAGCGGCGAGCGCTGGGACGCCGAGGCAGAACAATGGCGCGACGCGCCGACCCAGCTGGATTGGAGCGAAGCTGCGTGCCGCTGGCGCTCGATCGGCGCCCAGTTAATCGGCGGTTGCTGCCGGACGACGCCCGAAACGATTCATCAGATCGCCACGGCGCTGCGGTGAGACTGCGCCGCTGCGGTGAGACTGCGCCGCGGAACAACGGCTTAGACTTTCCGATGGGGAGTGAAAGCCTCGAAAGTGCCGTCCGGGAGGGGAACCAGTTGATAGTCTCCAAACAAGTTCGGCGCTTGTTTCTGCATGATCCGCAAGACTTGAATAGCTAGCTTGCGGATTTCGGTTTCGGCGTGGCGACTGCCGCGCAATTCGATGAAATGACGCAAGGCCCGGGCATTGGCGGTGACGAAGATTTTCGTCTCCGTGGCGTTGGGTAAGACGCTCCGCGCTGCCTGCCGCGCGAGCTTGCGCCGTAGCGTTTTGTCCGGTTCGTCTTGGAAGGCCTCCATCAGTCGTTCCGTCAGAGTCAGGTACGCTTGGTGCGCGACGGCGATCGTTTCCAGCCAAAGCCGGTGCAGCTCCGGATCGGCGGCGATACAGTCCGGTTCGACATATTCGGCGATCGATTCGTCCACGTAACGCTGCGACAGCTGCGAATAGCCGAAGCCGGCGCGATGGCGGATCAATTCGTGGGTCAACGAACGACTGACACCAGTAACGATGAAATTCCAGACCGCATGTTCGAGTACCGAACCGTGGC
>JANWVS010000342.1 GCA_025056835.1 Gemmataceae bacterium
AAAAGGTCCGGCGTTCGATGGCCCTGGGCGGCGGCGGACAATCTTGGCAAAAGGCATAATCGCGCTCGAAAAGATCGGCACCGAGGTTGTGAACGTGAACGTGCTCCCCGGGTGTGATCTCGCTGCGGGCAAAGCCGATGATTTGGCCATACTTCCGAACCGCTCCTCCCTTCTTGACGCCGCGCACGGCGAGCTTGTGGCCGAGTTTGACGGGCTGTTTCACGATCAATCGTTCCCCGTGAAATTCCAACTCAGCGCCGGCGGGGATGAACTTCGCCGCCACGGCCACTTCGTCATCGGGCCGCAAATGGACGGCAACTTCGGCCAAGGGAACCAGCGGCATGAAACATCTCCGTGCAGCTAAATTGAGTTGATCCTGCGCGCTGGAGCTGCTCCGCGGTCTATTGTAACGGATCGACGAAGGAAAGTGACGTTCTGAAATTGACCGGCACAGTCTTGTTCGGCCGGCCCGTACGCTACTTTACGGACCGGCCGGCGCCTTGTGCTGGTGGTCTACGCAAACGCAACCTCGCGGCGTTCAGCCCCTTTGCGTCGGCCCCGCTGAAGAACGTTGCGCAGCCGCTTGCGGGCGACGTGTAAGCGTCGCTTGATTGTGCCGACTGGTGCGGCGAAAGCCTCGGCCATCTCTTGCAACGACCGGCCATGCAGGTAGAAGGCTGTGAGCGTCTCCCGGTCCAGCGGCTTGAGCGATTCGAGTCCGGCCATGACCTTTGCACGCTGTTCGGCACGGATCAGATCGTCCAGCGGACCGGCGTCGGCAGCCGCCGCTTGCTGGATCACCGCCGGATCGGTGTCGTGCCACGGCGCCCGGCGCGTCAGCCGATTGATCGCCATTCGCACCGTGATTTGCCGAAGCCAGCCGACGAAGCTACCTGGATCGCGCAGCTGGTCGAGCTTGCGGAAGGCGTGGATAAACACTTCCTGAGTCAGTTCGCCGGCTTCGTTCACGTCCCGGAGTCGAGCCAAGGCGACCGCCGATACCGTGGGCCGAAAATGCTCAACTAATTCGTGGAACGCTCGTTGGTCGCCGTGGCGAGCGCGAGCAATCAATGCGGTCATGTCGATCATCGTCATGGGCTGAACCTCCCATTTTTTCTGCCGGCGTCGGCAGTGCATGCCGCTGACGGACAACAAGCTCAACGACGAAACGACAACGCTGAACGACTTCGTCGCCGACGCATTCACGGCTCGTCGCCGGCGACAGCCGCGCTGCGGTCCAAGCAAGCCGCTCCACCAAGCGTCAGGTGTGAGCGTCTTGCCTCAAACGCGCCGATCGAAATCTCGGAAGAACTTCGTCCCCACTCTGGGATGCGACGCTACGGGCACTCGAACAGGAAACGGCTGGACCAAGCGTACTGCCGGCCGCAGGCCTGTTCCTCGCCGAATATGCGTTGCCGCGTGAGTTGCGCCGTGCGCGATGACAGAGGCAGGACAGATAGGGGGGCGTCGGGTCCCATATTCATGTCATCCCGACCGGCACGAGCGATCGCTTTGCCAGCGCCGCAATGCACCAGGGAATGCCGATGAGTTAGGACCATGTCCCACCTCCGCCTCATGGGGCTTTGCCATGAAGCCCCGAAACTGAATGGACTTTCACGAACCGGTTCCACGTTCCGTAAGTGAACCCGGCTTGCTGTGCTGGGTTAGACGCATCGACCGGTAAAAAGGTTCGCGCGAGAACCAAACCAACCACCTTGGGCAAAGTTGGTGCCGTTGTTACCGACCAAGATTTCTCGACGTATCACTTTGTCGTGACTGGAGTTGCTATTCGTCGTCGCGGAAAGTTCCGCTCATCATCGGAGGACCAAGCCCGCCTCGTTACCATTCACAACAACTTGACTGTTGCATTTGGCTGGCGAACGAACAGCCCTCCAGATTGCCAGCCTGAGGTGCGAGAGTCCCGAAAAGGCAGGCTGTCGTTGTATACTTATGTTCATATACCCATGCCACAGTTGTCCCGTCGCTGCTTGGGCGAACGGTCCCATGCCACCTAATTTGCGTAAGTCTTGATCGCCGCCGCAACTCCAGCACCCGCCGGTGCTTCGTACCCCGCCGCGCGCAAGCATTGTTCCAGGGCCGCCAGGACCGTCAACACGACTTTTGGCCGAGAATTATGACCCATCAGCCCTATGCGCCAGACCTTGCCCTTGAAATCGCCAAGGCCGCCGCCGATTTCGATGCCGAAATCTGTCAGTAACATCTTGCGCACCGTCAGGTCGTCGACCGTTGGTGGAATCTTGACCGCATTCAACTGCGGCAGTTGGTGGCCCTCGACGGCGGAATACTCCAATCCCAGCGCCAACAAGCCGGCCTTCAAAGCGCGGTGGTTGCGCAGGTGCCGGTCCCAGCGAGCTTGTAGTCCTTCCTCCAAGAAGAGCCGCAGGCCCTCCCGGAGCGCGTAAATCATGGTGATCGGTGCCGTGTGGTGGTAAAAGCGATCGTCGCTCCAATACTTTTGCACCATGGCGACATCGAAATACCAGCTTTGCACGGGGGTTTTCCTCTTGGCAATCGCCTCCACCGCTCGCGGACTGAACGAGACGGGCGCCAAGCCCGGGGGACATCCCAGCCCCTTTTGCGTGCAGCTGTACACGGCGTCAATTTCCCAGCCATCGACATCCACCGGTACGCAGCCCAAAGACGTAACGGCATCGACGAGCAGCAACGTGTCAAATTCATGGCACAGCTTGCCGAGTTGCTCGAGCGGTTGCCATGCCCCGGTCGACGTTTCCGCTTGAACAATCGACAGCACTTTGGGCCGTACCTTGGTGAGGACCTCGCGAATCCGGTCCAGATCAAAAACGTCGCCCCAAGGGGTTTCCAAGACCGTGACTTGGGCGCCGGTGCGGCCGGCGACCTCCACTTGGCGCTTACAGAAAAAACCACCGACACAGACCACGATCTTGTCGCCGGGTTCGAGGAGATTGACCATGCAGGTTTCCATGCCGCCCATGCCGGTGGCGCTGACGGGAAATGTGAGGGCATTTCTTGTTTGCAGAGCCTGACGCAGCATTTCTTGGGTCTCGTTCATGATGACGAGAAACTGCGGATCGAGGTGGCCCAACAAGGGCGTCGCCATCACCGTCAACACGCGCGGATGCACGTCGCTAGGCCCCGGCCCCAGCAAGAGTCGCGGAGAGGGATTTAATTGACCAGGCAATGTCATCGAACAACTCCTTCGTACGCGGCGGCCCGTGGTTCGAGGGTCTTCATCCGTTGTTGAACGAGCGCACTGATCTTTTTGAAATTGGGGTGGGCCGCGCTGCGGGTCCATTCGAACACCGCCGTTTCCACCGTGGTCAAGATTGCCCCCGCCCCTTCCAGACGGCGCAGGGCCATTTCCTTGTCCGCGAGGCATCGGCTACCAACGGCGTCGGTCGCCAAGTAGACCCAAAAATCCTCTGCCAGCAAGTCCAGGGCGGTGTGCAGCACGCACACGTGCGCCTCGATACCAACGAGCAAAACCCGCGACCGCTGCTGCCGACGCAACTCGGGCACCAGCCCCGCGACGCCGCAGCAACTGAACGTTACTTTGTCGGGGCGTTCCGGCAAACGACGCGCAAGTTCCGGCACTGTCGGCCCCAGCCCCTTGGGATATTGTTCCGTGGCCAAGACCGTCACGTTGGTCAGCGCGGCCGCATCAAGCACGTAAGCGATGTTGCCGACGATGGCCGCGCCGTCGACAATTTTCGGCATCAATTTCTCTTGAACATCGACCACATGAACG
>JANWVS010000343.1 GCA_025056835.1 Gemmataceae bacterium
AAGGCACCGGCGGTGCGGGCCAAAAACCCGCGTCGAGAAAGGTTGCCGCGTTGCATAACGTCGAATCTCCTAAAAGGTGGGAATGGGTTCTCAGTAGATGGTAGACGGAAACTGGTTGGTAGCCAAGCACATTCCCGGCGGCTTCGCCACAACCGGTGGCATCTCGCGAGCAAACGTCAGCCACGCACGCTAAACTTTCCCGAAGCGGTGCTGTTGGAAGCACCCGCGTCGGTTTCTGGGGGGCTGCCGGCGACGACTGAAAGGATCTCGGCAGGCACCGGGTAGGACACGACTCCAACGTTCCATCAACGTCCTGGACGAGGTTGCTTTCGGGGGTCGCGCAGCCAGCGTGTCGGGCGGCGCTTTCTGGGTTGCTGCAGTGGCCCGCGGTGCGTCGGTTAAGGAACCCCGGGGTCGGTGATAAAATGAGAGAAGAAGGGAGAAACAGGCCATGAACAACGTCTTGGTTCAACTGCCCGGCGAATCCGAAACCGATGCACAGACGCCCGCGTGTCAACTCGTCGATGGCCGCTCGGCTACACGGCGTGAACCTTTGCGCCTGGCGGATTGCCTCGCACGGTTTCACCACGAGGCCCACTGGCAGGAGTGCGACACAGGGCGGTATCGCTGCCGATATGTGGTGTGGGGAGAAGGGCCACCGTTGGTGTGGATTCCGGGACTGTGCGATGAAGCCGAGTCGTTCCTCCTGCCGATGGCCCGTTTGAGCCAGGGTTTTCGCTGCCTCGCTTACAATTTGCCGACGGGTCGCGGCGATGGCGCCTGTCTGCGCCGCTATCGACATCGCGACCTCGTTGACGACCTATTCCGGCTGATGGACCATGCCCAAATCGCGACGGCCGCGCTCGTGGGAGTGTCGTTTGGATCGACGGTCGCGTTAGCAGCGCTGCACCAACAACCGCAGCGATTCGCGCGGGGCATCTTACAGTGCGGCTTTGCCCGCCGTCCCTTGGCATGGTCGGAAGTGTTGCTGGCGTCGTTGGCCCGATGGTGGCCGGGAACTCTCGAGCAGCTCCCGTTTCGCCGGCAACTGTTGACCGCCGCGCTAACCAGCGGATTCGCTCCTGCCCATTCCGACGTGTTGCGATACTACCTTGACCAACACGGACGGCAACGTATCGCGGCAGTAGCTCAACGCGCCTGGCTATTGCACCAAGTCGATTTACGGCCGATCTTGCCCGAGATTGCTCAACAAGTTTTGCTCATCTGCGGCGACCGCGATCCGCTGGTGGGTAAGGCGTGCGAGCAAGACCTGCTCCGCGGACTGCCTAACGTTATTCGAGCGGAAATCGAAAACTGCGGACACTTGCCTCACTTCACGCATCCGGAAGTGTTGTGCGATATTATCCACCGCTTTCTCCAAGACACGGCTCAGGTTGTTCCCGGCGGCTGTTCCGGTTGAGGCGCCGCTTCCGACAAAGGCCCGACGATACTGAGCAAATGTCCGAGCTGTCCGACCCGCATCCCATGGCGGTCGATGAAATCCTGCAAGGCAAATTCCGAAGCGAAACCTTCCTCACCCTGATCGATCAGGTCCTGAACCATATGTTCGAGCAATCCCAGGTAGGTCTTTTCCAGCATGGGGTAGACTTGCTTGGCTTTGGCCGCCAGGTCGGGAAACTCCTTGCCCCAGCGAAGCATGACGTTTTTCCAGCGCTGCAAATTTTCGTGGTGGATGGCCCGCGCGTGGTTGAGCTGCTCGCGCTGAAGCTCCACGATCTGCGCGAAACTATCGCGCTGCAAGTCGATCAGCTGGCGCAACAAATCTTGTATGCCTTCGGCTCCGGGACGAACCGGCACCGGTCGAGCTTGGGGTGCGGTGGTAATGTCGAACTGAAACTGCATGGTTGCCTCGGGCTGCAATCTCAAAGCGGCAGGGGCACCGATCTTTGTTTATATCAGGCCGAGACGATTTTTTCAAAAAGGAAAGTTGACCAAATCGGCACAATCCCGACCCGGCTTAAAGCCAGAATCGAGCCGACTGGAACATCCGACCCAACTTGTGCAGTTAGACTACTAGCTCTAACTCGCTGTCAGACAATGGCTTGAGAAATTCGCAGCCGACGTGCCAAGTCCCGTTGGGAAGATCAACGGCGTGAACGACACGGGCCAGAAGCGTTCGGAGACCGCCGGCACGTCCGTATAAATCGACGGCCAACTAGGTGCCTGGCGGAAACGGGTAGCACAAGTTCAGACCAATTCCGTTGCTGGAAATGTCGCGGACCGTCGCGCCCCACGAGATAACGTCGCTGGTATCCAAAGGCCGTGCCAGGACTTCCAGGTTCGTGACGTGGCGATCCGACTCGCGACGACCCAGTTCCGCCACCGATCTTGGTCGGACGCGGGCACACATCAATGACATGGTGGGCCTCTCCTTGTTCGGTACGAACGTTTTGTACCACAACCGTAGGCCACTGACGTCTCGTTGTCAAACGATCACTGGCTGCACGCCCTTAAGACGAGTTGGTGAACTTGCTCGTGTGTCACTTCGGCCGGCGGCGGGGAGCCATCGCCAATCAACACGGGCCGGTCGAGCGCGTCGGCCGCCGGCAAGCCGTGGCTGCCGCGCACCAGCGACGCATCCAACGGAATAACGTCGATCAAGGCGCGAAAGCCGAGTTTTTTCAAGGCGAGCTTGGCCAAAGCGCGGCCCATCGGCCACCATCGGTGCGGATCGAGGAACAGCTCGCACGGGTCGTAACCGGGCTTGCGATGGATGTCCACCGTGCGGGCGTAATCCGGGGCCTGAGCGTCGTTGAGCCAGAAGGGATAAGCGAACCAAGCCTTGGGCTTGGCCAAAGCGATCAGATCGCCGGCCCGCGGATGATCGAGGCCCAGACGAGCACGTTCCGATGCTTCGACGACCGTATCGATGCCCTCGAGCGCTGCCACGATCTCTTTCACGCGCGGCCGCAGCGTCGGATCATTGACGTAAACGTGGGCGATTTGATGGTCGCACACCGCCAACGCCGGGCCGTAAGAGTCCAGCTGCTCGCCAAAGGGACCGGACCGCACGCGCAACAGTCCCGCGGCTCGCAAGGCGCGGTTGACGTAGATCGGCCGGTCGACAGGCACATGCGCATATTCGTTGACGACCCACACCCGGGCGCCGACGGCCTCGGCGGCATCCAGCAACACCGCGCAGGCCGAGTCCAGCTCGCCGACTAGCTTGGGCCAATCACAACCGTCAGGGCCGAGTCGCTGCGGATCGTAGTCGAGATGGGGTAGATAAACGAGTGTCAGGTTCGGCGGCCCCGCGGGATCGCGCAACAACTCGGCGGCGCATGCGGCAATCCACCGGGTACAAGGCAGTCCTGCCTTGGGGCCCCAAAACGTCGGAAAAGGAAATGGCCCGAGTCGCCGCGTCAGCCGGGCCGCTAGTTCTGCCGGCTCGCTGAGGATATCGAAAACCTTGCTGCCGTCGGCGCCGTAGTGGGGCTTTGGCGTGACACTGATGTCAACGGCCGCCCCCTGGTTGAACCACCAAAACAACTTGGCACAGCGAAACGCCTTGCCTTGCGACTGGGCTTGCCGGCGGGCGGTCACATAAAGCGGCTCAGCCTGAATCAACCGGTTCGATTGCTGCCAAAAACGCACTTCCATCGTATCGCGGAAAAGCCAACCATTAGCGACAATCCCATGTTCTGCAGGCAAGCGTCCCGTTAGTAAGGTCGCCTGCGCGGTGCACGTGACCGCAGGTAATATCTCTACAAAACTGCGACTCCAA
>JANWVS010000344.1 GCA_025056835.1 Gemmataceae bacterium
GTACAACGAGAAGGGGCAGAAGCTTTATCCGCGCTACGAGTTGTTTCAGCAAATCACCGCGGTGTTCCGCCGAGCCGGCCGCAGCGTGCCGGTGTTCAACGACAAGCACCTGTACTACGATCGTCGTCGAGCCTTTGAGATGGTCGAAACGGCGCGGGCCCTCAAGTTTCCGCTGTTCGCCGGGTCGAGCTTGCCGGTAACGTGGCGGCGGCCGGAGTTGGAATTGCCGCTCGGTTGCCGGATTCGCGAAGCTCTGGTGGCGTCGCGCGGCGAGCTGGAAATCTTCGGCATTCACGCTCTGGAGGCGCTCCAGTGCATGGTCGAGCGTCGGACGCGGGATCAGCAAGGGGTGCGCGCTGTGCAATGTTTGACAGGCGACGCGGTGTGGAAAGCCGGCGACGCCGGCGTCTGGTCGTGGGAGCTGCTCGAACACGCCTTGGGCCGGACGCCGACGCGCAATGTCGGCGACATCCGGATCAATTGCCGCCATTACCTGCCGGCCGTCAATCGACCCACCTTTCCCCGCGGACCGGTGGCCTACCTGATTGAATATCGCGATGGGCTGAGAGCGACCGTCTTGCTTCTGAACGGCCATACCGACGACACGACTTTTGCTGCCTACGTCGACGGCGAGAAGCAACCGGTGTCGACGCTGTTTTATCTTCCTCCTCCGCCCGGTGCGGCCTTCTTGGAAGCGTTGAGCTGGCACATCGAGCAGTTCCTGGCCACGGGCCGGCCGCCGTATCCGGTGGAGCGCACGTTGTTGACCGGCGGCATTCTTGACTGGGTGCTCGAGTCGCGCATCCGCGACCAGCGCCGCTTGGAAACCCCAGACCTGGACATCCGGTACGAGCCGCCCAAGGATTCGGGCTTCATGCGCGGGCACTATGAAGCGCCGGTGACAGGGGCTTGACACCCAGCGCCGCCTCGCACCAGGCGGCGATTTCCAGAAGCCGAGCATCGTCGCCGCGCCGCCCCACGCATTGCAGCGCCACCGGCAGACCAGCGACGAAGCGGCCGGTCGGAAACGATACGGTCGGCAAACCGGTGTAGCTCCAGGGCGAATTGAAGGCCGGGTTGCCCGTGGTCGAACGATCCGGTGCCGGATCGGTCGTGGCCGGTGCCACCAGAGCGTCGACTTCTTGGAAGCATCGTTCGATGTCCCGTTGCAATTCGCGTTGGTGCTCCCGAGCACGAACATATTCGGGCGCGGGGCAAGCCAGGCCTTCCTTCAGCAAAGCGGTGATCCGGGGAGGATAGTCTTCCGGATGCTGGGCGAGCCGCTCCTGGTGGAAGGCAGCAGCTTCGACGGCCATAATCGTCCGATGCTGGGCCAAGACGTCGCCGAACCGCGCAGGCAAAACGACTTCGCAGACCGCGGCGCCGGCCCGGCGGAGTTCGTCGACCGTCGCGCTCATGGCTTCGCGCACGGCGGGTTCGGCCAGCTCGTCAAACAATCCGCCGATCCGTCCCAATCGCGGTGCGCTAATGCCGCTCTGATTCGGTCGGAGCCATGAATCGGCGATGACTTCCATCATGATCCGCAGGTCGCGGACACAACGGCCGATCGGTCCCGGATGATCCATGGAAGGGGCCAACGGCACGACGCCCGTGCAGGGGACCAGTCCGTACGTGGGCTTGAAGCCGGCAACGCCGCAATAGCTGGCGGGGCGCGTGATCGAACCGCCGGTTTGCGACCCCAAGGCACCCAGACACATCAGCGCCGCGACCGCGGCAGCCGAGCCGCTGCTGGAGCCGCCGGGGGTGCGGTCCAGGTTCCAGGGGTTGCGGGTGACCGGCGGGTCGAAGCTGGCGTAGGCGGTCGTCACCGTCTTGCCCAGGAAAATCGCCCCCGCTGCGCGAAGGCGCCGCACGACTTCGCTATCCTGCCGGGCGATGGACTTGGCCCAAAGCTTCGACCCGGCGGCGGTCGGCCAATCGGCCACGTCGAAGATGTCTTTAATGCCCAGCGGGATGCCGTGCAAAGGGCCGCGGCGGCGTCCCTGTGCGAGTTCGTCGCCCAGCCGGCGCGCCTCCGCCCGTGCGCCATCGCCATCCACGAACACCCAGGCGTGGACGTGCGGCTCCCACTGATCGATGTGCCGCAAACAGCGGTCCACAAGGTCCAGCGGCGCGATCTGACCGGTGCCGATGGCGGCGGCGGCTTCGTGAATCGTTTGCATGCCCGGCAATGTAGCTTCCGAGCAGCACGGCGACAAGAGACCGATGACTTTCTTCTCCTTTCGCGGTACATTGACCCCTAGCGCGGCATCGGATCGCCGAGCGTTGGTTCTCGACCCGCGGTTCGCGATTCACCGTCCCCGACCCTTGACTCTCGATGATCGATGATCAACCTCGCCATCCTCGGCGGCACCGGCTACACGGCCCTGGAACTCATCAAAATCCTGCTTCGCCATCCGCACGCGAAGATCGTCGCCGTCACGACCCGCCAGCAAGAAACGCCGCTGGTGGCCCAAGCCCACCCTAGTCTCACCGGCCGGTTCGATTTGCGCATGGAGCCTTTCGACCCCGACCGACTCGTGTCGCGGGGCGTCCAATGCGTCTTCGGCTGTTTGCCGCACGGGGCGAGCATGGACGCGATCCCGCCGTTGCTCGATCGCGGCTTGCGCGTCATCGACCTCAGCGCCGACTATCGGCTTCGCGACCCGAATGTGTATGCCCAGTGGTACGGCGAAAGCCATCACGACCTGGTCAACCTGACGCAAGCCGTTTACGGTCTGCCGGAGATCTACGGCGACGACATCGCCCCGGCCCAGCTGGTGGCCAATCCCGGCTGCTATCCGCAAACGGCCATCTTGGGACTGGCGCCGCTGGTCGCGGGCAAACAGATTGAGCTGCACGACATCATTGTCGACAGCAAAAGCGGCGTCTCCGGCGCGGGGCGAACCCCCAAGCTCACCACCCATTTCCCCGAGTGCAACGAAAGCGTGTCGGCGTACAACGTCGGCCAGCACCGCCACATTCCGGAGATGGAGCAAGCCCTCAGCGACATCGCCGGAGAACCGGTACACGTCGTCTTCACGCCGCAGTTGGTCCCGATGGACCGAGGCATTTATTCGACCATCTACGCGACGCCGCGCCGTTCGTTCACCGAGGGGCAGTTGCTCGAACTGTATCGAACCTATTACGCCAACGCACCGTTCGTCCGCGTCGTGGATCATCTTCCCGCGACCAAGGATACCAGCCACACGAATTTCCTGGACATCACGGTACGTGTCGTCCGGGGCAAAGTCGTTGCGCTGGTCGCAGAAGATAATCTCGTGCGCGGCGCCAGCGGTGTGGCCGTGCAGAATTTCAACCGCATGTTCGGCTTCGACGAACGGACCGGCCTGCTCTAGGAAGAAGCACGCCGGCCATCGCATTACGGGCGGAGAGGCGAGGCGGCGACCTGGGCCGCGATGCGCTTGACGAGCAACGTCGCATAACTGCCCCGAGGTAAGTCGAAGCGCAGCGTCAGGCGAAGCTGGCCGGGTCGGGTTTCATCAGTCGCCGTCTCCCAGTGCAGTTGATCGGGCAGGCACCAGGCAGCGCGCTCTCCCTTAGAGAAAAACAGCTGACGCAATCCTTTCAAATGGAACTGAGCGAGGCTCACCCCTTCCTCGGCCAGCAGGCGCTCCACGAGAGGCTTGTGCGGATCGGCGTCGGCCAGGCGCAGACGCGCCGAGAGCAGCGGCAGACGCAAGTCCTTCACGGCACGGCTTTGGCTGTCGTCGAGGCGAC
>JANWVS010000345.1 GCA_025056835.1 Gemmataceae bacterium
TGCCTTCCTTGGCGCTGGCACTCGTGGACGATCAAACGACCATCTGGTCGCGCGGCTTCGGGTGGCAGGACGAAGGACACATGATGCGCGCCACGGCCGACACGCTCTACCGCGTGGGCAGCGTCTCCAAGCCCTTCACCGCCCTGCTGCTGATGTTGCTGGTCGAGGCCGGCGTCCTGGATCTCGACGCACCGGTGCAGACGTACCTGCCTGAACTGCGGCCGATCAATAAATCCGGCAAGCCAATCACGCTTCGCCAAATCCTGTCGCACCGGTCCGGCCTGGTGCGCGAGTCGCCCGTCGGCAATTATTTCGACGACACTCGACCCTCCCTGGCCGCCACGGTCCAAAGCCTCAACGGCACGGAACTGGTTTATCCTCCTGAGACCAAGACGAGCTATTCCAATGCCGCCCTGGCGGTGGCCGGCTACGTCGCCCAACGGCTGCAAAACGAACGGTTCGAAACCCTTATCCAGCGCAAGGTGCTCGACCCCATCGGCATGACCGACAGCAGCTTCGACCCGTCGCCGGCGTTGCGCCAGCGGATCGCTCACGCCATCATGTGGACCTACCACGGCCGCGTGTTTCCCGCCCCCAAATTCGACCTCGGCATGGCCCCTGCCGGGAGCCTGTACTCCTCCGCCAACGACATGGCCCGCTTTATGAAATTCCTCTGTGCCGGCGGCCGCGGACCGAAAGGCCCCCTGCTGAGCAAATCATCGCTCGAAGCCATGTGGACCATTCAGTTCGCCGATGCGAACGCCAAGTCCGGCTTTGGCCTGGGGTTCTTCGTGTCGCAATTCGAAGGCCGGCGCCGCATCGGCCACGGCGGCGCTGTCTATGGGTTCGCCACCACCTTAGCGGTGCTGCCCGACGATAAGCTGGGGGTCTTCGTCTGTTCGGCGAAGGACGTGTCCAACGCCATCACGGGCCGCGTTGCCGACACCGCCCTGCGCGTCATGCTGGCCGTCCGGGCGGGGAAGCCGTTGCCGAGACTTGAAAGAACCGAACCCGTGGGTGTTGAGCTGGCCCGCAAACTGGCCGGCCGCTACCAGGCCGACGATCCCGGCAAACCTGTCCAGGCTGCGCCGGCGATCATCGACGCTTATCAGCGCGATGGCCGGCTCTGGCTCTTTCCGCCTGGTACCGGTCTGAAAATGGAAGTCCGCAAACTCGGCCCTGACCTGATCGTGGACGATGCCACGGGCTGGGGCACAAGGCTGTCGATCGGCGACGGCGTCCTGCGGGGGCCGAACGCGACTTACCGCCGCATCGCCGCGCCCAAGCCGGCGCCGTGCCCGAAGAAATGGGAGGGGCTGATCGGCGAGTATGGCCCGGACCACAACATCCTGGTCATTCTCGAAAAGGACGGCCGTTTGCACGCTCTCATCGAGTGGGTCTTCCTTTATCCCCTTACGGAAGAGTCGGACAACGTGTTCAAGTTCCCAGACTATGGCCTCTACCATGGCGACAAGGTGGTTTTCCGTCGCGATGCCGGGGGCGAAGCGACTGCCGTCGAGGCGGCCAACGTCCTGTTCAAACGGCGGCCGCTCCCCAAGCCGGGCGAACGGTTTCGCCTCACGCCGCCGCGCCCTCTGGCCGACCTGCGCCGGGCCGCGCTGGCCGCCGTGCCGCCCGTCGAAAACAATCCGCTTCTCCGCCCTGCCGAGTTGGTCGACGTCGCAGCCCTGGACCCGGCCATCAAGCTCGATATCCGCTATGCGACCAAGCACAACTTTCTGGGCGAGCCGCTCTATGGTTCGGCACGGGCCTTCTTGCAGCGGCCGGCCGCCGAGGCGCTGGCGCGGGCCCACAAGAAACTCGAACCGCGGGGCTACGGCTTGCTGATCTACGATGCTTACCGCCCTTGGCACATCACGAAGCTGTTCTTTGATGCTGTGCCGGCCCGCTTTCGCGGCTTCGTCGCCGATCCGCAACAAGGCTCCCGCCACAACCGCGGTTGCGCCGTCGACGTTTCCCTCTACGAACGCGCCACCGGCCAACCCGTGGCCATGCTCACCGATCACGATGAATTCAGCGATCGCGCCCACGCCGATTACCTCGGCGGCACCTCGCTCCAGCGCTGGCACCGCGACCTGCTCCGCGAAACCCTGGAAGCGGAAGGGTTTTCCGTCTACCCCCTGGAGTGGTGGCACTTCGACCACCGCGACTGGCGCGCCTATCCGCTGCTGAATACCCCCTTCGAAGACCTGCAACGTCAGTAACTCGAGGCCGACAGGAACTCGCGCAGCTTGGCGGCGTACACCTCTTGGAGGCGGCGGGTGATCGGACCGGGTCTTCCGGAGCCGACCGGTTGGCCGTCGACGTGCGTCACCGGCAAAACTTCCGAGGTCGTGCCGGTGAGGAAAAGTTCGTCGACGCTCCTCAGGTCGTCGCGGCGCAGGTGCCCCTCGCGGACGACCACGTTGGCCCGACCCGCCAAGCCGAGGATCAGGCCCCGCGTGATGCCCGGTAGAATGTTGTCGCGGCTCGGCGTCGTGCCAAGCGCCCCGTCCTTGACCCAAAAGAAGCTGCTGTGGGAGGCCTCGGTCAGCGTGCCGTCGGGCAAGTACAGCAAGGCCTCGTAGCAACCGGCATCGTGGGCTGCCTGGTTGGCCAGGACGTTGGCCAAGAGGTTCGTCGATTTGATGTCGCAGCGGTGCCAGCGCCGATCGGGATACGTCACCACTCCCACTCCGACGCGGCGCAGGTGTTCATACGGTGCGTCGTCGTAGTCTTCCACCCAGAGCAACTCCAGCGGCACCGCCTGCTTGGGAAAGGCGTGTTTGCGCGGCATCGAGGCGCCGCGCGTGATCTGCACGTAAAGCACCGCTTCGCGAAACGGCCCGGCGGCAATCGTGTCATGAACGCGCCGCCGCAAACGCACCAGATCGACCCCCCCAAGGGCGATCGCCTCGAGACTGCGCGCCAGCCGCTGAAAATGTTCCTCTTCGAGATACGGTCGGCCTTGGTAAACGCGGACCACCTCGTAAACCGAGTCGCCGAACAAAAAGCCCCGATCGAGGGCAGAGATTTTGACGTCTTCCAAGGGCAGAATCTGTCCGTGGACGTTGGCTATGGCGCGCATGACAACTGCATCCTCCCTAGGCTCCGGTCAAGCCGAGGCTGTTCGATGCTACCAGTCCTTTTGCGTTGGTCGTGAACCGGCCTGCCGCGGTCGAAAAATAACGACTTGCGCCGCAATCGAACGGCCCGACGATCAAGCTATCTTATGAAGCCTTGCTCTTGACGAACTCCCCATGCCGGCGTAATGTCAAGGCAGTACGGGCGCTTGGCGCAGTTGGCTAGCGCGCAACGTTGACATCGTTGAGGTCACTGGTTCGAATCCAGTAGCGCCCACTGGGCAGTTTGCACCACGTCGCGACGAATCGCGTCAGGTTTTCGAGATGATCTAGCCGGAACTCCGCGAGAGTCGGCCCCCTCTTGGCCTCTGGGGCTTCGATCAGCCCGAGTCTCGCCAACCACTCGGGCAATGTTGGGCCGATGGTCGTCAACCAACCCACGGTTGCGTGCGGTACCGGAACGCCGGCGCTTCGCAAGGCCAGCAGATGTTCGACGTGAACAGCGATGCTTCGGGCCGCTTTCCCGTCGCCTGTCGGCAACCGCAGCGTCATGTGCTTCCCGGTCATCGGGTCGTCGAATTCCGCGCCCGGTCTTGACCAGTTCTTCCAGCGCCGTTTCCGCCGCGCCCGGTTCTTTCCACCAACG
>JANWVS010000346.1 GCA_025056835.1 Gemmataceae bacterium
AATCGCTTGAAGATGTCTTTCTCAGTGCGGGAGCCAAAATCGGCCAACCGTCGTGCGCGGCCTGCTTGGGCGGACCGAGCGATACGTTTGGCCGGCTCAATGCGCCCATGAGTTGCATTAGCACCACCAACCGCAACTTTCCCGGCCGCATGGGACACAAGGAGGCAAGAGTGTACCTGGCCAGTCCCTTGACGGTTGCGGCCAGTGCGCTGTCGGGATTCATCGCCGATCCGCGCGATGCACTGCAATAAACGTGGGAAAGCGGCACGCGACCGATCATTCCAAGGAGGCGATTGTGCACCGAGAGATCACCGGCAAGGCGTTCGTGGTCGGCGACAACATCGACACCGATCAAATCATTCCTGCCCAGTATTTGACCTACAACCCGGCCGTGCCCGAAGAATATCGGATGTTCGGCAAGTACGCGCTGTCGGGCGTGCCTCCGGCGCAAGCGGGGCTGCCCAAGGGACACGTGCCGTTTCACACCAAGGACGAGTATGTTTCCGATTACCAGATCATCATTGCCGGGAAAAACTTCGGTTGCGGCTCGTCGCGCGAGCACGCGCCGATCGCCTTGGACGCCGCCGGCATCGAAGCAATTGTCGCCGAGTTTTATGCTCGCATTTTTTATCGCAACGCCGTCAACGGCGGCTACCTGATTCCATTCGAGTCGGAGCAACGGTTGTGCGAGCGGATCTGTACAGGCGATGACTTACGCATCGACATCGCACAAAGTCGCTTGGATAACCTCACGACCGGTGAAACGTGGCAACTTCGACCGCTGGGGGAAGTGGCCCCCATCATCGCTGCCGGCGGACTGTTCCCCTACGCGCGAAAGGTCGGCCTGTTGAAAGCGTGATGCCGCAGGCGCTTGTCGGCTGCCGGACTGTCCGTTTGTCCGCCGCCAACAGCCGGCAGGAAATGGACTTCGCTGTCGACGGCGACGGGCTGATCAAGTCCGCGCCGGGAAACCTCGCTGTCGATCGCCACGATCATGCCGGGGCGCAACTGGTCGGCAAGACACAGCCGGGCCCGCAGGCCGGGAAACTGGCGTTCCAACTCGTCGATCACTTCGCGCACGGTGGTGCCGGCGACGACGACTTGCTCGCGTTGCTGCGTGAGGCTGCGGAGCGGCGCGGGAATCCACACGGTCGGCATAGTAGCTTTTCTAGGACCGTCGGCAGGAATTTCGGAAAAAGACTTGGTCCTTCCGGGCTGACTTGGCGACAATACAGCCTAGAGCAAGAATGGTACAGTAGGTCGCGCCGAGGCGGCGCGGCGCCTGACAATGGTTGGAGTTTTTTTCTAGAGGGGCCATGCCATGAATCATGATCGTCGCGATTTTCTCAAGTCGGCCGCGGTCGGCGCCGCCACCGCCGCCATGACCATGAATGCCGCCAGCTATGCCCAAATCCATGGAGCCAACGAAGCGCTGCGGATCGGCTTCCTCGGCACCGGCGGCCGCTGCCAACAGCATATCGATGTCATTCTCGCCCTCCAGCGGGCCAACGCCAACAACGTCCGTGCGGTCGCGTGTTGCGACGTGTGGGACGGCGACGCCAAGCTCGGCCGCGGCCTAGGACGAGGGCTTTTCCCGTCGGCACGCCGCTGCGGCCTCGATCTGAACGACCGCAACCACGTTACCAAGGATTATCGGCGCGTCTTGGATCAGCGCGATGTCGATGTAGTCTGCATCGCTACCCCCGACCACTGGCACGCCAAGATGTGCATCGACGCCGCCAACGCGGGCAAGCACATCTATTGCGAAAAGCCCATGACCAAGACGATCGAGGAAGCCAATCTCGTGGTCGACGCCATGCGCCGCAACAACACCGTGATGACGGTCGGCGTGCAGTGGACCGCCGACCCGATCCTGCCGCAAGTCAATGAACTGATCCGGCGCGGCGAGATCGGCCACGTCTGCCAGGCGCAAACTTGCTACTACCGCAACAGCCTCGTCGGCCAATGGCGCTACTATCCTCTCACGCGCGACATGACGCCGCGCACCATCGACTGGGACATGTTCCTTGGTCATCAATTCAGCGTCGTGCCCGGAACCCCGCTGGCCCCGCGCCGTCCCTTCGACCGCGCCGTCTTCGCGCAGTGGCGCTGCTACTGGGATTTCGGCGGCGGCTTGTACACCGACCTGTTCGTCCACCGGACGACGCGCATGATCAAGGCAATCGGACTCCGTTATCCGGCCCGCGTTGTCGGCGGCGGCGGCATCTACCTTGAATACGACGGCCGCGACGTGCCCGACGTTGCGACCATCGTGGCCGATTACGAAGAAGGCTGCCAGTTGATCATCACCGGGACGATGATCAATGACCATCCCATCGAAGACTGCATCCGCGGCCGTACCGCCACGATTCGCTTCACCAGCCGACAGGTTCCGGGGGCCAACGGCGGTCAGCCGCGCACCGATTATGGCTACGAGATCATACCGCAAAGCATCGCCAATCGGCCGACTCAGGGCGGCGCCCGTCCCCCTCAGCAAACGCGCTTCGTGGGCGGCGGCATCTCGGAAGGCGACGGCACGCAAGCGCTGTGGGAAAACTTCCTGCACTGCGTGCGTACTCGAAATCGCGAGACGCTCTCGACACCGGAACTCGGGGCAGCCGCCTTCACGACGGTGGCGATGGGAGTGCAAAGTTATCGCCGCGGCGTGGCTTTGGCCTGGGACAAAGAGCGTCGCCAGCCCGTGCCCGCCGATGAAAGTTGGGCCCGCAATTGGGAACGCCGCAGTCATGAACGCGGCCGACCCAATCAGGTAGCCGGCTGGACCGGCGGCGATGCCGGCAGCCGCTTGGAACCGCCCGATTACCAACGTCTCGAGGGACCTTGGATCAATGGCCAAGATCCGGCCGGCAACGCCGGGGCCGGAAAGAATTGAGCCAACTTCCAGCGCGGCGGTGTGTCCCCACGCCGTCCGCGCTGTCTTTTTTTAGGTGCCGCTGCTGGACGCCGCTTCCGTGCCCCCGGCTGCGCGAGCCACTGCCTCGATAATAATCGCCGCCAGCGCCGCGCCGTAATCAAGGTCGATGTTGGCCATCGTATCGAACGAGTCGTGAATGCCGGCTCGGCGGACATCGACGTTTTCAGTGATGAGCACCGTTGGCACGCCGGCGTCGGAAAAGACCTGTCCGTCCGACCGGTAGAGCATGCTCCGCGGATCGGTTTGCAGGCGCACGTGGCCTTGCACGATCAGATGAGCCGCGGTCTCGGGCATCGCATTGCCGTAGGGGCTACGGCGGCCGCGGGGCTTGCCGTGGCGGTCGGCGCGCTTGTTCCACGTCGGCACAGAAGCGTTCCAGACCGCGTGCGCCTCGTGGGCCAGCGCTGCCAACTCAAGTGCGCCGCGCCCCGCCCCCGGCGCAATCTGAAACACATCGGGCTGGTGGTCGGAGTTGTGGGCGATCGTGTCGGCCACGAAAACTCCCGTGACTTGCGCGCCGCGCAGATCCCATGTGCTGCCGTCGGCCCCGGTCAAGGTCAAGGTGTCTTCGACCAGGGCCTCGGTCAACTTGCGCGCACCCAACGCGTCGGCCGGGAACTCGCTCCCCGTCAGGTGGACGAGCCAGACATCGCAGCCGAGGCGGCCTTGGTGGCTCATCTCCAGCAGGATCGGCGCAGCCAACAGGAGGACCGCGGTGCCGCTGGCATTGTCGTCCGCCCCGCAGCTGGCGATGCGGGCGCCTTCCTTGGCGTAGCGGTCTTCCGCATAGGCA
>JANWVS010000347.1 GCA_025056835.1 Gemmataceae bacterium
TCCATGGCCCGGTCGCTCGAGCTGCCATGGCAGATGATGCAAATACCGTCGATGCCCAGAAGTGGTGCGCCGCCGTGTTCGTGATAGTCATAACGCTTGATAAGGTTTTGTATGGCAGCATGGCCGAGGTGCTTTTCGTCTTGAAGCGTGCTCATTAGCTCGTTGGCCGTCATCTTCATCACGAAATCGAAGACGCCTTCGCTCAGCTTGAGCACGACGTTGCCAACAAAACCGTCGGTAACGATCACATCGCAGACGCCCTGGTTAATGTCGCGGCCTTCGACGTTGCCGATAAAGTTTCCCCTCAGCTGGCTGTTGTTGAACAAAGCATGTGTGTCCCTGGCGAGGTCGTGTCCTTTGACTTCTTCGGAGCCGATGTTAAGCAGTCCGATGCGCGGTTGCTCAACCTTGAGGATGTGCTTGGCAAAAATCTCTCCCATGATGCCGTATTGGAAGAGGTGCTCGGCCTTGGGGCTGACATTGGCGCCGACGTCGAGCAAGACACACGGTCCGCGGAGGGTGGGTAAGACGGCGGCGATCCCCGGCCGGCGGACATTTTTCAAGAACAACTTCAGTCGCAAACCACCCGCCACCATGGCGCCGGTGTTGCCCGCGGACACGATGGCGTCGACCTTGCGCTCGGCCAACAGTTGCCAGCACCGGCTGATCGAGTTATCCGGTTTTTTTCGCAAGGCCACCACGGGCGATTCTTCCATGCCGACCACTTGGGTGCAATGAAAGATATCGATGCGTTCGCGCGCCGCACCCGCGTTGGCGAGCAGCGGCTCGAGTTGGGCTTGGTCGCCCACGAGCACGATGCGCACGTCGGGATTGGCCCCCACGGCCTTGATGGCACCGACCACGTTTGGCGCGGGGGCGTGGTCGCCGCCCATCGCGTCCAAAGCGATCCGCATGGGTTACTTCTCCTCTTCCTCCTTGGCCACCACTTCCCGGCCTTGGTAATATCCGCATTCCGAGCAAACGCGGTGCGGCAAGACGGGTTGCATGCACTGGGGACAATACTGTACCTGTACCGGTCGAATATGATGATGGCTACGTCGGTTGCCTTGGCGGGCCCGCGACGTACGGCGCTTGGGTACGGCCATGGTCGATTCACCTGTTTGAGGGGTCCCTCCAGTCGAAAGTGCTTATTGTCAGCGAATGTGACATCAACGTCAAGCCTTCGACGAGGCAGTCGAGCCGTCGGGCAGGGGGCGTCGCGGCAGGCCGGTGCGTTGGCGTCGACGCCGGCGGCTCATTGAGGTAAACACCATCATGGGGTTCGATTGCAACCTCCCGACTACGGCCGAGTGCGCCGAATTGGCGTGTATCTGGGAAGTTCGGGCTAGAAAAGCCGGGAACGTCACTCCGCAACAGGGCTTCCGCGACGTCTCGATCGAAGATTTCTACCGGAGCGCCGAGGCGATTGCACCCATCTTGGGTCAAGCGGAAGCCCGGCCGGTCGGCTTGACGGTGTGGCAGGCGATTGTCGCCACTCGCCGCGTGGTTGCAACCAATACCAACCTCGGCATCGTGCTGCTGCTCGCACCACTGGCGGCCGTGCCGCGCCAGCAATCGCTGCGGCTGGGGGTGCGTTCCGTCTTGTCGGGTCTGACCGTCGCTGATTCCCGGGCGGTGTTCGCCGCCATTCGTCTCGCGTATCCCGGCGGACTGGCGGTGGCTCCCGATCACGACGTACGCCAGGAACCAACCTTGCCCCTCCGCGAGATCATGGCCCTGGCTCAGGATTATGATTTAATCGCCGAGCAATACGTTCATGGTTTCACAACGGTTTTCGACGAGGGCGTTCCGGCATTGTTGGAGGGACTGGAGCAGTTGGGCTTCCTGGAAGAGGCCATCATCCATTGCCAATTGCGCCTGCTGGCGAGGCATCCGGACAGTCTTATTTTCCGTAAACGGGGAGCGAGCGACGCTGCCGAGGCCAGCCGCCGCGCCCGCGCCGTGCTCGACGCCGGTTGGCCGCGAAGTGCCGCGGGTCGGAAAGCCTTTGCCGAGCTGGATAGCTGGTTGCGGGCCTTGGGCAATCAACGTAATCCAGGCACGACCGCCGATCTGGTCACGGCTTCCTTGTTTACTGCCTTGCGCGAGCGTATGATAACCTTACCGGTTCCGTATCCCTGGTCCCGTTAGCGCCGCCAACTCCGAGGCGAACCCGTGCATTGGAGCGACCAACGTACGATTCATGAATGAGCGTTTCAAAGTTCGCGTCACCAAAGACCACCTTGTCTTCTGTTCCGGGCACTTCATCAGTTACGAAGGCGACCGCTGTGAGCGGCTCCACGGCCATAATTATCGCACGACCGTCGAGGTCGAGGGCGAGCTTGATCCTGCTTCGTGGTACGTCTTTGATTTCATCGCCTTGAAACAGGCTACGAAGGCCATCACCGACGAACTCGACCATCGCATGATGTTGCCGACTCGCAATCCGGTCATCAAACTGGAGGAGACGGCCCGCGGTATCCATGTCCGGTACAAGGATCGGGAGTGGTTGTTTCCGCGCGGCGATTGCGTCCTGCTGCCCATCGAAAACACCACGGCCGAACTACTCGCCCGTTGGATCGCCGAAAAACTGCGCGACGTGCTGGCGCGGCAATACGGCTTCCTGCCCCAGGTTTTGCGCGTCGAAGTTGAAGAAAACATCGGCCAATCGGCCACCTGCGAGTTACGGGCGTAAGGCGCGGCCGAGGTGCCCAAGACCGAGGACCCGCGAGGCCGGTCGGCCCCGAGCGGGCTTTCGCGGCCGGAAACGAAATTGTTACGGCTGGCCGACCCCCCCGGTGCCATAACCGGCGCTGTCTTTGCCTGCCGCGTCGTTGCGTCCCAGAAGCGTTCGCAGGGCGCTGCCGGCTTCCTTGTACCAGTTGAAGAGGATGCCGACGTCCCAACCCATGCAAAAGTGTTTCACGCCCAGGTCGAGATAGCGGCGCGCATCCTCGGGGCGGCTGATCTCGGCTCGCGGCGCAATCCCTTTTTTCAGGGCTGATTCGATGACGAAGCGCTCTGCCTCTCGGACCCGCGGATGACTCCATTGGCCGGCGAGACCGATGCTCATCGCGTAATCGGCCGGTCCGAATTGGACCATGTCCACTCCCTTGACGGCGAGGATGGCGTCGAGGTTTTCCACGGCGGAGGCCTTTTCGATCATGACGGCGACAACGGCGTCATCCAGCGCCTGCACAAACGCCGGACTGCCGCATTCGAGCACGTAGCCGACGTCGCGGCGCATGCCGACGCCGTGCCATCCGCCGCTGTGCGGCGCTTCGGCTCGCACCGCCTTGACACAGGCTTCGATGTCGGCGACGGTGCGCGGGTCGGCGAAGAGCACGTTTTGAATTCCCGAACCTATCGCCCGAATGGCCAGATAGGTGCGCGGTTCTTGCTCGATCTTCATCATGGCCGACAGGTGCGGAAAAAGCTCCACGGCCCGACCCAGGTTTTCCAGCGTGTACAGGTCGTAGGGCGCGTACTCGCCGACGAATTCGACGTAGTCGAACATCCCCGAGTGTCCGATCAGTTCGACGACGCCCGGGTAGGTAATGTGGATGTGCGTGCCGAGCGAAGGCCGATCGGCTTGCAACAACTGACGCAAGCGGTTGGGTCGCATAGCGCGAAGAAGGATGGTCCTAGGAACCGGTTTGCGGCAAGAGCCATTCCTGCCGCCGCAGCGCTTGCAGTCGGCGCAGGCCGCCGCAGCGCTCAAGA
>JANWVS010000348.1 GCA_025056835.1 Gemmataceae bacterium
CCTCGACATCGCGAAAGGCGCGCTGTTCCGTCTTGTATTCGCGGTTGAAATCCTGCACGAACATCCAAATGACGCTCAGGAACATCAGCGTCGAGGACACGCCGAAAACGACATCAAGGCGGTGTTGATTGCGATACGTTTGGTCGCTAGCGGCCATGGTCAATCCATTGTCAAATGTTGAAGAAATACTCGGGAATGAACACGATGTATTTCAGATTGATGGTCCAGCGGAGTACCATTTTGATCGGCAGCAACGCCATAAACTGGATGAGCGTCACCAGGATGAAGAAACGGATGAAGCCCATGCGAATGAAATAGCTGCGCATGATGGTCTTCGCCAAGAGCGGCGGCAGACCCAGCAGATACACCAAAATCAAAATGATCCCGGGTGCTTCGCGCGCCAACCACCCCTTGCCCTCGATGGCGTCTCCCAGGAGATACAACCAGAAGTAATCCGAGAGATTGACATTGTTGAGCGGCACGCTCTTGTGCGGGTCCCATGGCTCGAATGGCCCGAAAAAGTTCCAATTCGGCCCGCGCAGAAAAGTGCCCAGGACGATGAGCACCACCCACAAGACCACGAAACCGAAGAGAAACGTCGATACCGCGAACTTGCGCTCGACGAACGTGTAATACCCGTTGCCCTTGACGTTGAAGTCGATGTAAGGAATGGCGATGAGTCCGATGATGATAAACGTCGGCAAAACGACGCCGGCCATCCACGGATCGAAATAAACCAGCATTTCTTGCAGTCCGAGGAAATACCAAGGCGCTTTCGACGGATTCGGTATGCGCGACGACGAGGCTGGTTGCTCCAGCGGCGCCTTGAGCGTGATCGCCCAGACGATCAGGGCGAAGGTGCAAATCACCATGCAAATCAATTCCGTGTAGACCAAGTCCGGCCAGACCAGGACTTTGTCTTCCTCCAACTTCTCCAAGGGCGGCTCGCCGCGAGCCAAGCGATCGTCGTTGATGATCGCCTGCCGCATCGGCAACCAAGTGAAAAAGCCGACGGAAAAGATCAACATGACGATCGGCACGTTGTCCGGCTTGGTGATAATCTGCTGAAAGGTGTAGTCTGTCATGCTCCAACCGGAGAAGAGCAGGCCGACCTGCAAAATCGTCCAGGCCACGATCGGGTCGGTGAAAAATCGCCGCCAGACGAGGAAAGCAACCAGTCCCAGGACGGCGATAACGAAATAGCTGACCGGGTTCATCACGTCGTTGACCAGTTCCTTGATCGCTTCGGGCATAACCAAGTCCATGTGCGTGATGAAGGCCACACCGTGAACAGCAAAAAGCAGCGCCACCCCCAGCCAGATCGCCGACTGCACCGGATCCTGACGCTGGCGATAGCAGTAATGTGCAAAAGCGGCATTCATCAAAGCGACCAGGAAAAAGTAGACTCCCAGCCCGGTCTGCATTGCCGCGGAGAGATGATGACTTTCGTATTCCATGGGGCCATCCCCTCAGGTTCTCGTTCCCATCGGACCTCGCGTGCAGGTTGGATCCCTGCCGGGCAGGCACCAAGGTCCGACACTACAGCGCGCCGCTGATGCCGCCGTCCTTGCGGACGCGCCAGAAGTGGACCGCGATCAACAGGGCCACCGCCAGCGGAATGGCGACGCAATGGAGCACATAAAAACGCAAGAGGGCCGTTTCGCCGACGAAGCGCCCACCCAGCAGCAAGAAGCGGGCATCGGAACCGGAATGGATCAATTCCACACCGCCGATTTGCAATAATTTCGCCCCGGGTCCCTCGTAGCCCAGCAACGGCGTCGCCCGGGCCATGTTGCTGCCGACCGTGATGGCCCAGATGGCTAATTGGTCCCACGGCAGCAGGTAGCCCGTGAAACTCAAGAGCAAAGTGAGCACCAATAAGATGACGCCGACCCCCCAATTGAATTCGCGCGGCGGTTTATAGCTCCCTGTGAGAAAGACTCGATACATGTGCAGCCAGATACTGATGACCATGGCATGAGCACCCCAGCGGTGCAATTCGCGCAAGATCCCCAGCGTGGCCACGTCCCGAAGCGAGAGGATGTCGTTATAAGCGTGTTCCAGCGTCGGCCGATAGTAAAACATCAACAAGACGCCGGTAATCGTTTCGACCAGGAACAAGAAGAACGTAATGCCGCCCATGCACCACGTGTAGCTCAGCGCGATCCCGCTTTTCCGCACGGAAACCGGATGGAGGTGCAAAAACACGTTGGTCAGCATCACGACAACGCGATTACGTCGGTCGCGCGGCGCCGGATGGCGGAAGATGCTTTTCCACACTTGCGAGCCGCGAATGAATTCACTCAGAGCCATGCTCTATCCTCGAACGCTCCTCGGCGAGCAACTTCGCCCCGGGCCGGCGCCCCTAACCGCCGCTGCCGCCGCTACACCAGGATGTACGAATCGGGATCGTCCCACTGGCCGATTTCTTTCTGAAACTTCCGCGACTTGTCGACGAGCACGAACCCATCATCGGTCTTGCGAATAGCGAGACGCTCCAGCGGCCGAGGCGCCGGGCCTTCAAAGTTCACGCCGCTAATCCGAAACCCCGAGCCGTGGCACGGACACTTGAATTTCTTGTCTGCCTCCAGCCAATTGGGATTGCAGCCCAGGTGCGTGCACACGGTACTCAAGGCGTAGATGATGTCGCGGTTGCGCTCATCTTTAGCGCGGATCACCCAGAACCCGAATTCCTTGTACTTGTCATCGACCTTACCTTCCTCGTAGTCGCTAACGCTTCCCGCTTTGACGACGCTGGGCGGTTCGGAAAGCACGTTGGGGAACAGAAAACGCACCGTGCCCAACAACATCGCTATCATGGACGCTGTGAACGTCGTCCAGGCCGTAGCAAACCACGATCCGAACAGCGTGGAGATAATGAAGATCCGGCGCGTCGGGCTGCTTTTCGCCGCCGGTTTGGCCGCTGGTTTCGCCGGCGCTGCCTTCACCGCAGGTGCTTCCGCTTTTCCAGCCTCTGCGATGGTGCCGGCTGCAACAGGCTCCGCCATGACGAGTCAGTCCTCACGGCTAGTTCGTGAAAGAAAGAACAAAGTCACTGTAGAAGGCGCAACGCCCAAGTCAACGGCGCCAGCGACACGAACTTTTCGCACCCCAGCCGCGGTGGGTGCCGGCGTTACGGGACGTCACTCCCAGGCCAGCACCGATTTAATCCGCGCCGCCTCGACCTCGTGAATAATCCCTCGTTCCGTGATGATGCCGCTGATCAGTGCGGCGGGGGTGACGTCGAACGCCGGATTGTAAACGCCGACCCCTTCCGGAGCAATTGCTCGACCACCCAGTTGCGTCACTTCGCCGCCGTCGCGTTGCTCGATCGGTATTTCCGCGCCGCAGCGGCGCGTGCGATCGAAGGTGCTGGCCGGCGCCGCCACATAAAAAGGGATGCCATGGGCCCGGGCCGCGAGGGCCAAGCCATACGTGCCGATCTTGTTCGCGGTGTCGCCGTTGGCGGCGATCCGGTCGGCGCCGACCACCAGCCAGTCGATGCCGAGTCTGGCCATGGCGAAGGCGGCGGCGCCGTCGGCGATCAGGGTCGCCGGGATGCCCTCGCGGACGAGCTCCCACATGGTGAGCCGCGCGCCCTGCAGCCAGGGACGGGTCTCGCAGGCGTAGACCCGCTCGATCCGCCCCGCGGCCCAGGCGTGGCGGATCACACCGAGCGCGGTGCCGATTCCCGCGGTGGCCAGCGCGCCGGTGTTGC
>JANWVS010000349.1 GCA_025056835.1 Gemmataceae bacterium
GCCGCGGCGGGATCGATTGGGAGGCGATCATTCGAGTACTGAATTCCATCCGCTACGACGGCCCGCTTGCCATCGAATTCAGCGACCCGGTTATGGATCGTGAACACGGTACCGAGGAGGCGTGTAAGTTTGTTAAGCGCCTCGATTTCCCCTCGGCCAGGCCTCGGGCTTCATAAAATGACTCTCGACTTCGACGCATACTGTAGCGAGGACGTGAAGCCCATGGATCGTTTTCAACATATCGACGACTTGCAACGAGCCTGGACCGACCAGTACGTAATGGTCAAGCCGCATCGACCCGAACTGAAGCGGTTCGCGAACATTGTTGGCCGGGTGGTTACCGTTAATTTCAACGGCAAGGCCCTCATCGACTTCCAGGACGGAGCCTGGTACGACATCACCGCGTCTGAGGAGTTCCTGACGAAGCTCGATCCTGCCGAAGGACAAGCCAAGTACAAGAACGTCAATAGTGCGCAACCGATCCCGGAAAAACAAGGTTAGGCCGTGCATGGCCATCTTGATTATCGACAACTACGACTCGTTTACCTACAACCTCGTGCAGCGCCTTGGCGAGATTGACCCGCGGCTCGAGTTATGCGTGGAGCGCAATGATCAAATTACGCTCCACGACATCGAACAACTCAAGCCCACCCACATCATCATCTCGCCGGGGCCGTGCACCCCCCGTGAGGCCGGAATCTCCAATGATGTACTCAAGCGTTTCGCGCCCACCATTCCAATCCTGGGGGTGTGTCTGGGACATCAATGCATCGGCCACAGCTTCGGCGGAGAAGTGGTGCGCAACTGGCGCATCATGCACGGCAAAACCTCGCCCATCCATCACGATAATCAAGGTGTCTTTCGCGGTCTGAGCAATCCCTTCGAGGCGACCCGCTACCACAGCCTGGTCATTCGCCGCGAGACGTTCACCAACCCCGATTTTTCGATCACTGCCTGGACCGAGGAAGGCGAGATCATGGGGGTTCGGCACAAGACCTGGCCGCTCCACGGCGTTCAGTTCCACCCTGAAAGTTTCCTTACCCACGAGGGACCGCGACTGCTCGCCAACTTTCTCGCCTTGCGGTCGGCCGACAGCACCAGCTGATCGGTAAGTAGGGATGTTCGGTAGCCTGCGGGTATTCCTTGCCTCGCGGCGAGTTCGATTACTTCTTTTCGTTCAATTCTTCGGCCGGCGGTCGCCGATAGGCCAGTGCGAGCAAACGTCCGCACGTGGAGCGTTGAACGTCATGGTCCGTACCACAGTGGGGCTGCTGACGACTGTAGTGGTCACGTCATGCTGGTCGATTACGACAGCGCAGGCACAGCTCGGACGTTTCGCCAAGCGAACGCCGGTGCTGGAAGACCGGTTTCACGGCCAAGTGCTCGACTTCACTTGCAACCACGGCGTCGATCGTCGCATCGAGGCCCCGAGCTTGGGAGAAAAACGGGATCTGTACGTCTACCTGCCGCCGCGCTACGATCCCGCCAAAAAGTATCCTTTCATCTTTTGGCTTCACGGCATCGAGCAAGACGAGAAAGGCTTCCTCGAACACGGGCTGCCCCAAGTGGACGACGCGATCGCCTGCGGCAAACTAGTGCCGGCGATCATCGCCATTCCCGATGGCAGCTTGCGCGGGCGGCCGGGGTATTTCTCACCCAACAGCGGCTTCTTGAACTCGCGTGCCGGTCATTTCGAAGATTTCCTCTTCAACGATGTTTACGACTTTATTCGTCGAAATTTCGCGATACGGCCGGAACGCCAGGCTCACGTCCTTGCCGGCGTATCCATCGGCGGCGGGGCGGCGTTCCACCACGGCATTGTGCGCCGCAGCGAATTTGGCGTGGTCGTAGGATTTTTTCCGCCGCTCAATTTACGTTGGCGCGGCTGCCATGGAGGCTATTTCGCAAACTTCGATCCCGACACTTGGTGCTGGCGCGAGCACTACCACCTCGGACTGCGCCCTGTCGGCAAATTCTACTGTGGTCTGGTGTCGGTGCCGTGGCGTCGACTCGTGCATCCTCTCTATGGTCACGGCAACGAGGTGGTTCCCCAGCTGGCCCGCGACAATCCCATCGAATTGCTCGACGCCTACGACGTCAAGGAAGGCGAACTGGCCATGCTCATCGCCTACGGCGGACGCGATCAATTCAATATCGACGCCCAAGTCGAGAGCTTTCTGGAACGGGCCCGGCAGCGCGGCTTGACTGTTCACGTCATCCACGAACCGAGCGGTCGGCACGATGTGCGTACAGCCCTGGCCATGTTGCCTGCGGCAATTGGTTGGCTAACCGGGCAGCTGGAGTCATTCCGGGTGAAATGAACTGGGTCCAAAGGACCAGAGCCTACGAAGATTGTACCGAGCCAGTCCACCCCGCCGTGAAAACCGGCCGGCAAATCATTTTTGTAGATACTGGGCCGGGACCGACGCCGTTTCTTCAGGCTCCAGGGCCAAAGCGGCGGTGAAATCGCGCTGGGCGTTGGCCGTCTCGCCGAGCTTGTGAAAGGCATGACCGCGATTGCGCAAATAAGCCGCACAATCCGGGCGGCGTTCCAGGGCCGCCGTGAAGTCCTCCGCCGCTCGGCGATGATCGCCTTTGGCGCCCCACACCGTTCCGCGATTATTGAAATACTGCGGCTCTCTGGGATCGAACTGGATGGCGTCGGTCAAGTCTTTGAGCGCAGCGTCGTAATCGCCCCGCTTGTAATGAGCGTTACCGCGATTGCCGACCGCCACCGCATTGAACGGCGCCAGCTTGAGCGCTTCAGTGAAGTCGGCGATGGCCAGATCATATTCGCCTCGCACGTGCCGTGCATAGCCCCGGTTGATGTACGCCTCCACACACTTCGGGTCGCGCTCGAGAGCGGCGGTGAAGTCGGCAATGGCTTTCTCGTGAAGGTCGACAGCCAGGTAAAGGATGCCTCGATTGAGCGGAACGTGCGGGTCGGTCGTGTCAAGTTTCATCGCCTCGGTCAGGTCGGCCAAACCTTGAGCGATCTTTCCCAACCGGTGTAACACGACGCCGCGGTTGAAGTAGGGCGACGAATCTTGCGGCCGCAGCTCTATTGCTTTCGTGTAGTCGGCGACCGCCAGCTCGTGTTCCCCTTTGGCGGTGTAGGCCACACCACGATTGTAATACGTCTTGGCCTCTTGGGCTTTTTCCAGCGACAGGGTATAGTCTGCGATGGCGGCGTCGAAATCGTTGAGCGTGAAGAACGCGTTACCGCGGAGACGCAACCCTTCGGCGTCAGTCGGCTCGGTGTTGATCAGTTGCTTGGCCTGTTCGATTGGATCGGATTCGCTTGGGGCCGCGACCGGATCCAAAGCAGCGATTGGTTTGGCGGCCGCTGCTTTGTCGGGCGCAGCCGACTTGGTCTCCACCAGGTTGTCGACCACGGTTTCCCGCGAACAACCCGCCAAGGCCAACGCCGCCAGCAACGACGTGAACTTTCGCACCACCGCGTCCTCCTTGCCATTCGCTGTCTCGACAAGCCTACGAGACGTACGCATTCCGGGTAACTTGGGCAGTCCCTTTCGGTCGTATCGGGAGCGCCCGCCCTGTTTCCCTTCGGCCGATGGTGCCTGCGTTCTTCGCTTCTTTTTTTCGCTTGCCGACCGCAATCAAGGTCAGGCGTGCCGATTCAGAGCAGCCACTCCCAAGCGTGGTTTGCTCCCGCACAGTCGCTCGAGGCCGGCGTGCAGCAGGCGAA
>JANWVS010000034.1 GCA_025056835.1 Gemmataceae bacterium
GCTGGTCGCGACGACACAATCATAACCGACGCGCTCCAACGTCTCGGCCACGACCTCGGCATGCGCCGGCTCATCGTCGATGATCAAGACTTTCAATCGGGTGCCGGACTTGTCGGCGTACGGCGTTTTCATTCGCTCCCCAGCCATGGCGTCTATTGTATGCCGGTGGAGTGGGGCGAGGTTGCGGCTTGTGTCGGCAGTGCGGGAAGCGCCGTTTGGTGAGCGTTCCGAGTTGGCAATTTGCGCTGGGCAGACGCTGCGGATTTGAGTAAGCTGAAGACTCTCCCCACCTGGCTTGGAGCGTGCGATGTCTCGGTTGGCACCCTTGGGGGGATTGATGGGAGCAATCCTTCTGGCACTTCCAGGGATGGGTCAATCCAGCGCGTCGCCCGACGAAGAGATTCTGACAGCGGCGGGGCTGCCGACCGATAGCCCCAGCCTGCTGGAGTTGCTGCGCCGCAGCGGCGGCGACCATACCGACGCGATTCGGCGGTGGATCGACCAACTCGGGACGGGAAGTTTTAAGGATCGCGAGGCTGCCAGCCGGCAGCTCTTGTTGCACGGCCCCGCAGCGTTGCCCGAGTTGCGCCGCGTCGTCAACAGTTCATCGGTAGAAACTGCCCGACGTGCCGAGACCTTAATCACTGCCATCGAAGCCATGGGGCCGGAAGTCCTGGTGGCAGCGGCACGGCTGCTGGCCGGACGGCGGGACGCCCAGGCCACGGAGGTATTGCTGCGTGGTCTGTCTACGACGACGGACGGCTGGCTGGCCGAGGAATGGTTGGCGTGCTTGGGAACGCTGACGATCAGCGACGGTAAACCAACGACACGGCTGATCGAGGCGGCCCGCGCCGCGAATTCGCACGAACGCGCCCTTGCCGGACACATTCTTGCCACTCGCGGCGGCGCCGAAGCACGAGTCCTGGTCCAGACCCTCTTGACGGATCCTGATGCGTACGTCCGCGACCAAACGGCTTTGGGCGTGACCGGCAAGCGCGGTCCGCAAATGGCCGCCGACACCGCTGCGCATGACGATCTCATTCTGAAGCAACATTTCGGACTCGTCGATGCGCCGACTTTGCTGGCGTTCTTGCGACGGCGGACGCTGAGCACGGCTGATCAAGCGCGGCTCCGACGCTGGGTGGCCGACTTGGGCCATCCCAAGTATGGGGTGCGTCAGGAGGCTTCTCGGCGGCTTATCGAGGAAGGGGCGCCCGCCTTGCCGTACTTGGCGCCTGCGACCATGGCTTCGGACACCGAGGTAGCCCGCCGCGCTCGTCTGTGCGAATTGGAGATTCGTAAAGGGCCTGGTCCGGCCCTGCCGACGGCGGTGCTGCACTGGTTGGTGCGGTCTCGGGCCAAGGATCATGCCCCGGCGGAGGCGGCGCGCGTCGTCCTCGATTATCTCCCCTTTGCCGACGACGACGCCGTCGCCGAGACCGCCGTCAATGCCTTGCTGATTCTGGCAGCCCGGGACATCGGCGTCGAGCCTCACCTGGCTGCGGCGTTGGCCGATCCGCAACCCGCCCGCCGCGGCGCGGCCGCCCTGGTGCTGGGCCGTCTCGGAACGAAAACTGCCTTGGCCGCCGTGCGCAAGCTGCTCGACGATCCCGACCCGAGCGTGCGCTTCCAAGCCGGCCTGGGGCTGCTCGCCGCGCATGACGCGACAGCCATACCGACACTGATCGACCTCTTGGCGCATGTTCCCTTTTCTTCGGCCTTGGTCATCGAAGACGCTTTGCAGCGCCTGGCGGGCGAGCACGCACCGAATGTTCCTCGTGCCGGCATTTCGCCGGCCACGCGCGGTCAGGCGGCGGCGGCGTGGCAGTCTTGGTGGAAGGCTCATGCGCCGAAGGTGGATTGGGGACGGCTATGCGAAACCCATGCGTATCTCGGCCTGATCACGATCTGCGAATACGACAACGGCAATGGCATGCCGGCCGGCCGCGTCTGGGAGACGAACCGCGGAAGCGAACCACGCTGGTCCCTTTCCGGATTGTTCGGCGCCATGGACGCCCACGTGCTGCCCAATGGCAACATTCTGGTCGCGGAAAACTCCGCCAACCGCGTCACCGAACGCCGCAAGGACGGCTCCATCCACTGGGAAATTCGCGTGCCCGGCAATCCCGTCGCCTGTCAGCGCCTGCCCAACGGCAATACCTTCATCGCCTCGTACAACAACGTCATGGAAGTCGATCCCCAGGGCAAGACGATTTACAACCATCAGCGCGGACCGGCGTTTTACATCTTCAGTGCCCAGAAGACGCGCTCCGGCAAGATCGTGTGCATGACCGCCCAAGGAGCTGTTCTCGAAATCGACGCGGCCACGGGCAAAGAACTGCGCACCATCAACCTCGGCCCCAACGGCGGCTGGTGCAGCGCCGAGGCCTTACCGACCGGCCGTTATCTCGTCGCCACGATGAACAACGGCTTGGTCCGCGAAGTCGACGTCCACGGCAAGGTCCATTGGCAAGCTTCGTTCCCGGGCGTGTTCCGGGCCACGCGCTTGCCCAACGGCCACACGCTCGTCGCCAGCATGACCACCAAGCGCGTCGCCGAACTCGATCGCAGCGGCCAGGTACGCTGGGAAAAGACCTGCGAAGGCCGACCGTGGGGCATTCATTGGCGGTAATAAAGGGCCCAGCGACGCCGGGCGAATCGACTGCCGGGGGCAGAACGCCGTTTACGCCGGCGCTCCTTCCGGTTCCGGTTGGCGAACCGGCCCTAAGCCCGTGTCGCGAACGCCTTCACCCATCAACAGCAACAGCGGGCTGGCGATGTAGATCGAGCTGTAGGTACCGACGATCGAGCCGACGACCATGACGAAGGCAAACAGGTGCAGTCCTTCGCCGCCGCCGATGTAGAGGACGATTGCTACCACAAACACCGACAGGGCTGTCAACAGGGTGCGGCTCAGAGTCTGGTTGACGCTGTCATTGATGATCTGCGGCGTTAGATCCGGATTTTTGCCGCGAACCTCGCGAATGCGGTCAAAGACGACGATGGTGTCGTTGACCGAGAAACCTACGAGCGTGAGCAGCGCCGCGACCGCGTTGAGGTCGAGCTTGAAGTCGCCGATCAGCAGTAGATCGCCAAGCCAGGTACCGTGGATGTAATGGCAGGCGGCGATCGCTCCCATCGTGAAAAACAGGTCGTGAATCAAGCAAAGGACGGCGGCCATGCCGAAGGTCCAGTTGCCGAAGCGCAGCCAAAGGTAGCCGAGGATCGATGCCCAACTGAAGAGGATGGCCCACATGGCCCGCAAGCGCGTTTCCGTGGCGAGCTGGCTGTCGAAGTTTTCCAGCCGGTCGGGTTGCGGCCGCACGGAAAATTCCCGCTCCGTCGTCCGGAGCACGGCCCAGAACTTGGCGAAATCGTCGGCTTTCGGCTCTTCTTCGAATTTCACCAACATTTCGAAGTTCTTACCGTCTTCCGTCGTCTTGCCTTCACCGACGATATCGTACTGGAAGGGCAGTTCGCGTTTTTCCTTGACGCCGAACGCTCGCAAGAGTTCGCGCTGAAAGAGCGACTTCACGAAACTGAGCGAGCCGGCTGCTGGTTCCTCTCCCTTCTCATCGGCAGAGAACTTCAGCTTAAACGACTTGCCCGAGGCCGGTGACGACTTGGCTACGATCGGGCCGAAGGCCGTTTCCACGGCCTCCAAGGCGGCCAAGGTTTTCGCCAGGTCGTCGGTTTTGGCGTTGCCGGTTAGCTTGATCAGTAGGGCCGGGTATTTCCCGTCGGCACTCGCTTTGCCTTCGCCGACGAACTCGAACTGCATCGGCAGTTCCTTGAGGTGCGCCTTGCCGAAACTGCGGAGCAGTTCCTTTTCGATCATCGGTTGCACTTGCGCAACGCTGACGTTTGCAGGAGTCGTCCCGTTCGCTTCGAAAAAGCGCAGACGAAACGCCCGGGTCGTCGGCGGCAGTTCGTGGTGCATGTAAACTTTCTTCATCAGCGGCTTGCCGTCTTCGCGCAGCAAGCGGTCGAGCATGGCTTGCACCAGCTCCGGTTCTTTTTCCGACGTGCGAACGTTGAAGTAGGTTCGTTGCTTTTCGCCTTCGACGACGGTGGGGTAATACAACTCGACCGAAATGTCCGGCAATTTGGCGACGCGCTCGGCGATCCGCGCGGCTCGTTCTTCCGGGGTGGCGCCCAGGGGTTTGTTGGAGAGGGCAATGGTCCGCGGTTCATCGCCTTCGAATGTCAAGGTGTAACGGAACCCCTCGGCGTCGGCGGGTTCCACCTTCGGCAGCACTCGAGGTTTCCCCGCAGCCACGGCGGCCTGATTGCCCGGTCCGACCAGCATTTTTTCTTGTTGACTCTGGTCGAACAACTTACGCAGTTCTTGGATCGTGGTCGCCTTCGTGAGCTCGCCGCCGTAAGCCGTGCCGCCGGTGAAGTCGATATTCAGGTCGTCGGGCAGCCGGCCGACGAACAACACAAACCCGCCGACGGCCAGAATGATGGTGGTCGCGAACATCACTTTGCGAATGGCCATGAAGTCAATGTCGGTCTTGGTCAAAAGGCGGAACATGCTCAGCTTCTTCAGCCAGCCCTTGTAATGCCAGATGTCGAAAATGACCCGCGTCATATACAGGGACGTGTACAAGCTGATGATCAGACCGACGATCAAGCTGACGGCGAAGCCTTTGAGCTGATCATTGCCGACGACATAGAGGATAATACCGGTCACAATGCTGGTCAGGTGCGTATCGAGGATGGTGGGCAAAGCGCGATCGTAGCCGTTGCGCAACGCTTGGGCGAGGCTGTAACCACGATCACGTTCTTCGCGCAGCCGTTCGTAAATGAGGATGTTGGCGTCGACCGCCATGCCGAGCATGAGCACCAGTCCCGCCAGGCCGGGCAGCGTGAACGTCGCCTGCACGGCGATCATGAAGCCGACGGTGAGCACGAGATTGGCCAGCAAGGCGACGCTCGCCACCAGGCCCGCGAAGCGGTAGTAGACGAGCATGAACGACAACACCGCCACGAAGGCCCCGATGACCGACAAAATACCGGCCCGGATCGTGTCCTCGCCGAGCGTCGGTCCGAGCGTGCTTTCACTGACCGGTTGCTGTTTGAGCGTTGCCGGCAATTGCCCGGAGCGCAACGTGGTAACAAGATTGTTGACATCCTTATTGGAGAAATTACCGGTGATCTGGCCGTGGGTGCGAATTTCCGAGTTGATCGTGGGGGCCGACATGATGAAACCGTCGAGGATGATCGCCAGGTGGCGTTTCACCTGATTGGCTTCGCTGCCCGAACCGGTCGGGACGTTTTTGCGGGTGATGTCGGCGAAGAGGTTGCCCCCTTCGTTGTTGAACTGGAAATGCACCGCCGGTGTGACGCTGGTGCGGTCGGCGGCGGCCGCCACGAGGTAGCTGCCGTCGATTTTCGGCAAGCGTTTCGTATTGGTCGGGTCCAGCGGATCGAATTCCGGATCGCGTGTCAGGATGAAATACTCAAATTGCTTGGCGCGGCGTTCTTCCTCGGGGAGATTCTGGTCCTTGCATTCGCGCGTGAAAAAGAGAGCGCCTTGCAGCAGTAACTTATCGCCCACGGGGATCTGCACCGCTTTGTTCTTGTGAAGCTGAGCATAGAGCCAGGCGCGATTGTTCGGCGGCTCGTTGTACTTGGCAGCGTTGTCGAGGTTGAGGGCCTTGCGTTCCTGTGGTCCCAACTCGACCCAACTGTAGGTGAAATTGCCCTTGCCGCGAGCCAGGTTGACGGTGTAGTACGGAGGAGCGTTCGGCGTCGGCGCGTTGGGCGGCGGCGGCGGCAATCCTTGCTTGGCACGCTTTTCAAGCTCTTCGCTCAATTCCGTTCCGGCGAATTGCTTTTTCGCGAATTCGATCGCCTGCTTGTCGTCAACGTCATTGGCGAGGATACGGAACTCCAGGCTGCCGAGTTTGGTGACCAGGTCCTTGATCCGCTGGACTTCTTCGACCGTGATGTCGCGGTCTTCGGCCTGGTCGCGGAGTTTTTGGAATTCCTCGTCGGTCAGTTTGCGGTCATATCGGATCTCGAGGGCTGCCCGACTGATTTTCTCGGAGATGGAGTGGACCGATTCCCCATAGTGGGTGTCGATAAATTCCGTCAATTCCTTGGCCGTCACATACGTCGGTTCTCCCTTGGCGTCTTTAAGTTCGACTTTATAAGCCGCTTTGCCGAACAACGGCTCAAGGATGGCGAGGGCCGCCTGTCCGACCAGCGATCCTTTAGCCAAGATAAAACTCACCAGCTGCTCCGTGCTGTCCGGCGGAATGCGCTCCATGTCGACCTTGAATTCTTTCAGGTCCGGCCACTTCTGTCGGGCTTGTTCAAGCATTTCTTCCCAAGCGCGCTGCTTGATCCAGGCTTCGATGCCCGCTTCGCTGGTTTCGCGCTCGGTGCCTTTCAACTCCTCGTAGAGCACCGTCGCAAACTTCTCCAGGCGGTCGTCCTTCAAACCGTCCAGGGCTTCAATTCGGGGATTGGTCGTCTGTTTCTTGGCGAACTCGGGCGTCAGTTCCGCGAAATGTTCGTAAGCCTTTTGCTTGAGCCGTTTCCAGGCCTCCTGGTCGGCAAACAACTTGGTGGCCCAGAGGTTCTTCGACTTCATCACTTGGATGCGATCGGCCAAGGTCAGTACTTTGCCGCGGCTGACTTCGATGGTTTGCGGCAGCCCGAATTCTTTTTTCATTTGCTCGAGCAGCCGGTTCCAAGCTTTTTCCGCTTCCTTGGTCCGATGAGTACCACCGGTGGGCAAAATGATTTCGACGCGGCCTTCGCCGCCCGCGGGGCGAATCACGATGTTGTACAGGTCGTTGGGATCGATTCGTTTCTTCAGCGTCGAAGCGAGGATGTTGATGTCGAACTTTTCCTGTCGGCCCTCGGGATCCTTTTCCTGCAATTTGCGAAAGTCAACTTCGTAGACCAGAATCGTGCCGCCGACGAGGTCGGCGCCGAACTTGAACTGGAAGCCGCCGGACTGCTTGGCATCGCGGTAGTTGATGGCGGCCACAATGATGATCCAAGCGGCCAAGGCGACTGGAACAACACAAGAAACGATCTTCCAGAAAAACTGCTTCATGGCTTCGTCTGGTCCATTCCTTTGCTAGGCAAGAGTCGATCCGGTTATTGCGCTGCGGGGGCGGCATTGTCCTTCGGCAAAATCCGAACGATGCTGCTCTTGAGTACGCGCATGCGGGCGTTGTCGTCAATTTTGAGGACGACTTCGTCTCCTTCCTTGACCGATTGCACCACGCCGATGATGCCGCCGGCGGTCACGACTTCGTCGTTCTTCTTGATCGAGGCCATCAGCGCTTCGCGTTGTTTTCGTTCCCGGCGCTGGGTCGGCAGGATAATGAGGAAATAAAAAGCGACAAAGATGGCCAGCAGAGGAAACAGCATCCCTAAGCCATCGCCGACGCCGGGAGCTTTCTGGGCCGGCGCGCCCTCCTCCCCTTGAGCCACAAGCACGAACAGCGCAAACAACATGCACGAGCATCCTTTACCAGGACGGCAAGATAACAGGGGCGCCGTGGTCAAAACGTCTATCTTAAATCCTCTCGCCCCAACGGGCAAGGCTGACTCGACAGAACTCGTCAAACCGCTTTTCTGCAATCGCGCGGCGGATCTCGGCCAGCAAGCGGCTGTAAAACGCGACATTGTGCCACGACAACAACGTCGGTCCCAGCATTTCGTTTGCCAAAAACAAATGGTGCAGATATGCCCGACTGTAATGGCGACACGTGGGACACGAGCAATTGGACTCCAAGGGAGCCGCATCTCGCTTGTGACAGGCATTGCGGATCTTGACCGGACCGTCGGCGGTGAAGGCCATGGCATTGCGGCCGTTGCGCGTCGGCAACACGCAATCGAACATGTCGATACCGCTTGCCACGGCGCGAACGATGTCGCTCGGCCGCCCCACTCCCATGAGGTACCGCGGCTTGTGCCAAGGCAGTAGCGCCGCGGAGGGGCCTAGCGCCGCAACCATCTGCTGCGGTGTTTCGCCGACGCTGAAGCCTCCCAGCGCGTAGCCGGGAAAATCCAAGGCCGTCAAGGCCTCGGCACATCGGCCCCGCAGCTCGAGGTCTGTGCCTCCCTGGACGATGCCGAACAACGCCTGGTCGGCCCGGCGATGCGCGGCCCGGCAGCGGTCGGCCCAATGAATGGTGCGCTCGACGGCTCGGCGCAGCGCATCCGCGTCGGCGTCGTGCGGCGGGCACTCATCCAAGCACATGGCGATGTCCGCTCCCAGGTCTTCCTGGATGCGAACGGCACGCTCGGGAGTCAATTCAAGCACGCTGCCGTCGATGTGCGATCGGAAGACTGCTGCATGGTCGCTGATTTTCAAGTTGCCGGCGAGACTATAAACCTGGAAGCCGCCGCTATCGGTGAGGATCGGCCGCCGCCAATTCATGAAGCGGTGCAACCCGCCCAACTCCGCAATCAACTCGGCCCCGGGTCGGAGTGCTAAATGATAGGTGTTGCTCAAGAGCATCGATACGCCGACGGTTTCCAGCTGGTCGGGGGTCAAACCCTTGACGGCGGCTTGGGTGCCGACCACCATGAAAAGCGGGGTTTCCACCGTCCCATGTGCCGTGTGCAGACGGCCGCGACGCGCCGTGCCGTCGCAATCAAGTAATTCGAAGTGAAACGGGGCAGACATGCTCGTGCATTGGTTGACGACGCGACAGCCGACTCCGGTAATAGAAAATCGTCGCCTTACAGCGATTGTATCGCGCCCCCCGGTCACAACCAGAACGGTCGCGGTGCGCTGGTCCTCCGTCCTTCTTGATTTGCCCTGTGCGACCCTTTATGATCGAAATAGTCGGCGTGTAGATTTCTCTGGAGAAACGCACCATGTTTCCAGCTTGGCGAATCGTCGTGGGCGCTGCGGCAGTCGCTTTCGCTTGGCTCCCGACTTGGAGCATCGCGGGTGGCGACGATGACAAGAAAGAAAAAGTCCGTATCACCACCGTGGATGGTGTGGAATTAAACGCTCATTTCTATCGGTGCACCGACCTCAAGATCAAGGACCCACCAACGATACTCATGCTCCACGCCGTCGGTGAGAACAGCGGCAAGAAGCCTTGGGTCGCTTTGGCTCAGCTCTTGCAAACCAAAGCGGCGGTGTTGACCTTCGACTTCCGCGGCCACGGCGGCAGCAAGGATGTCGATCCAGCGACTTTCTGGAAACCGAATTCCATGAATGTGCGCCTCATCAAGGGGGCGGCGCAAGCGCTGCAAACCGGCAAACAGGTGATCGACTATCGTGAATTCATGCCGAATTACTACACCGCCCTGATCAACGACATCGCGGCGTGCAAGGCCTTTCTTGATCGCAAAAACGACGCGCGCGGCTCGTGCAACACTTCGAGTTTCATCATCATCGGGGCGGAGACCGGTGCCACCCTCGGCGCCGTTTGGGTCAACGCGGAGTTTCACCGCCATCGCGTTCTGCAAAACCCGGTGTTGTTGACCGAGGCCACCGATCCCAAAGTCGAAGGCAAAGACATTATCGCCTGTATTTGGCTGAGCATGGCTTCCCAGGTGGGCGGCTACAACGTCAACGTCGCCGCCACGCTCGACGTCGCGGCCCGGCAGAACGCTGTCCCGATGGTATTTCTCTATGGCGAAGACGACAAAAAAGGGGCCACTGTCGCCGCCGCCGCCACCAAATTTGTGACCGCCAAGGACAAAGACAAGTTTCCGTGGACGGCAAAAGTGCCTATCAAGGGGACCGATTTGCGCGGTGCTGAACTTCTCACCAAGGGATTAGGCGTCGATCGGGCCATTTACAACTACCTGTTCGGCGATCCCAAAGGCAACAACGTCGGCGTCGTCGAGGCCAAAAGCCGCGAATGGACCGAACATGAGTTCAAAAAGACGATCTATCGCTGGCGCCAACCGGGTAGTCGCCCCGAATTGCCGGCCGGCCTGGTACCCGCCCACAACATCAACGAGCCAAACCTGGTGTTTAGCGATTACCTTCGCTACCTCAAGTAACAAGGCACTTGGACTTGCGACCGTGCGACCTCGACGCCAAGCGGGTAGCCCGCGGTGTCTCCCCGGTCGACGGTCGCCGCCGCGAGCACCCCCC
>JANWVS010000350.1 GCA_025056835.1 Gemmataceae bacterium
GATGCCGCAATCAACAGTGACGACGGTCCTGACGCCGCTGGCCGCCAGTCGACGCAAGGCGGCGACATTAAGGCCATATCCTTCTTCCAAGCGATCGGGAACATGGTATTCAACCGCAGCCCCCAGAAGGTCCAGACACGTGAGAAGAATCGCGGTGCCGGTGACGCCGTCCACATCGTAATCACCATAGACACAGATCCGGCGACGTTGCCGGACCGCGGCGTACAATCGTTCCACCGCAGCGGCCATGCCGGGCAACAGCTCCGGTTCGTGCAGGTCGGCCAACGGCGCGCCGAGAAAGCGCCGCGCCGCGGTCGCGTCGGTGATCTGTCGGTTGAGCAAAAGTTGGGCGACGATCGGTGCTACCCGCGCAGCCCGACTGAGGCGCTCGATGGCAGCCCGGTCGTGGGGGAGAAGCCGCCAGAGTTTGTGCCCGGCGGCCGGCGCGTCCGTGCTCGAAGCGGCTTGGGCCATGTTCGCTATTGTAGGCAAGCGGCCGCAAGACAGTGCAGCCGTCGCCGCGTCGGGTGGCTGATGCGGAGCCGTTATCCCACTCGTTCCGGCACGACAAACGGCGAGCGATATTCCCGGAAGAACAAGCGGTTGGCCGCGTCGTCGCCGACGACCGATTCCGTGTCGGCGTTGATGTCCAGTTTCCGGCCAACGCGCAACTGTAATTCGGCCAGGCGCAGGCCGTTACCGGCCGGCGGCGCGGCGCTCAGGTGTGCCTCCATGCGCTCCAGGGCCTCCAGGGCCTCGCGATTGCCTTCCAGGACGCGCGTCCGCGGATTGAAGGCGACGTTCTCGCCCAGCCGGTACGACACATTGGCCATGTGGCACAGCGCACTGGAGTAATGTCCCTCCAGCACGTCGGCGTTCAAGTCCTGGTGGCGGCGACTGCGAACCGCGGCGATGAAATTGGCGAAATGAGCATTCTCGCCCCGGCCTTCTCCAGGTCGGACCGGCAACTCACGTTGGAGTCGCGGCAACGGCTGCGGGCGGTTGCTGCCGCGCGGATAGAATTGATTCGGCCCGACGATGTCGCCTTCCTCGCAGTGGAAAATGTTGCCCACCATCTGCCCGCGGTAACTTTCGGCGGCGCGATGGTCGGGGCGATTGCTGAGCAACCCCCGGACTTCAAAGATCAATTGCGTCGGGCCGAAATCGAAAATGGCCAGCTGCGTATTGGGAGTTTCTCCATGATCGACGACGGTGTCGTAGCGGCCGCCGAGGCTGATGACGCTGCGCGGCAGTGTGGCATTGGGAATGCCCCAACGGGCGATGTCCATTTGATGAACACCTTGGTTGCCGATGTCGCCGTTGCCGAAGTCCCAGAACCAGTGCCAGCGGTAAGGCACCAGATTTTCGTGATACGGTCGGAGAGGAGCCGGACCGCACCAAAGGTTGAAGTTCAGATCGGGCGGCACGGGAACGCGATTGACCGAGGGGACACGGCCTAAAAGGTTGTTCCGCGGTTTGTAGCATAAGGCGCGAGCGACGAGCACGCGGCCAAGTTGACCGGAACGGGCCAGGGCCGTGGCATGGGCCCACGCCGGGTCGGAGCGGCTTTGCGTGCCGTGCTGGACAATGACATTATGCCGTCGGGCGATTTCCACGGCGATGCGGCCCTCGCGGACATTATGGCTGAGGGGTTTTTCGACGTAGACGTGCTTGCCCGCCTGCGCGGCCCAGATCGTCATCAGAGTGTGCCAGTGATTCGGGGTGGCAATCGAAATAATGTCGAGATTGCGATCGTCCAAGGCCCGGCGGACGTCTTGCACGGTTTGCGGCGCCGGGGCATTACGGGCTTGAATCTGTTGCAAACGGCCGCGAAACGTCCGCGTGTCCACGTCAATCAGGTACGTGATCTGCACATCCTTCATGCCGAGGTAGGCGCTGACGTGCGATCCGCCGCGGCCGTTGATTCCCGCTACGCCAACGCGGAGTACGTCGTTGGCGCCGAGAACTCGGCCCGATGATTTCGTGCCGGCGATGGTGATCGTCGCGGCGGCAGCTAGGGTCTTTTGAAAGAACTGACGACGATTTTGACGAGCCATGGCAGAACCTTTCCATCAGCAAGTTGGTGCGGTTTCAGACTTCGCTCGGCAGGCGGGAACATTGCTTTTCTAAGGGATCGGCCCGGGGAATACAAGCCGGCGACGATGGGATTTTCTATCTCAAGCCCCTCCCCGCTTGGCAGCCGGTTGTCGATCGCGCAAGGCCCTCAGCACGTTCGCTACGTCGGCGTCGACGAGCCGCAGCGACGCCGGCGAATTGAGCACTCGAGCGATGTGACTGGCGGAAACGAACATCTGCTGTTGCCGCTCGGACGTCAACCTCGTGCCATCGCCGAGAACGCCGCCGGCAATGACCACGTGCCGCGGCAAGCACAGCGCCGCCAGGTCGGCGACGTCGCCGACCTCGCGCAGAAGGCCTGGGGCTATCACGCCCATGCGCTGGCCCTTGTACGGCGTCTCTGTGATGAAACTGGCCAGAGAATCTATCGCCGCCACGTCGGTAATGCGCCCATCGACGGCCGCAGCCGCCAACGCGACGATTCCTGCCGGGCCTTGGCCAAGCAGGGCAATCCGCTCGGGCGTAATCCCATCGATCTTCTTCAATCCATCCAGCAATCGACGTATGTCAAACGCCCATTGTCCCAAAAGCGGCCGGCCGATCCACAGTCCCCATTGTGCCGTGTTGTGATCGGAGGCGTTACCGATTCGATCGGTCGGCCAAGCCGCGGCACCCGTGGCCCTCAAGTCGACAGTCACCACATCCCAACCTTCGTGCCGGAGCCTTTTGGCCAGCGGGCTGTCGCTGGCTTTGGCGGCGCCGTCCAGGTCCAACACCACCGCGAGCCGCGGTCCCGGCCTGTTGCCGACTCGAACCCGAATCGCTTGTAGGGTGATCCCAGGCTCGGGCTGGATGGCGATCATGTCCCAGTCGTCGGCTTGCACGAGAACGCTGGCGTTCCAGGGCGCGGCCAACGGCTGACCGCCGAATACTCTTTCCGCCAGGGCGTGACGCAGATCGGCCGCTTGGGACTGCCACGTTTCGGCATCGGCGGGATGCTTTTTGTTGGATAACAGACGGCGGCCTTCGCGAGCGGCAAGCTTAGGAATGGTCATCCAATCCGCTGGCCGCGTGTCGCCCGGAAAACACCGCAGCGATTCGGGATCCTCGGTGGTCATCGGCGGATCGGGGATGGGACTGCCGTCGCCTTCGCCCTTGAGGTGCTTGGCCAGCCAGCCGTACATCGCCTCGCGCATCGCCTGGCTATAATCGTGGTGCCAGTCGAACGTCGTGTGCCGCAGATTGTCGGGGGCATTGAGCACCTTGTAAACTCTCTCGGCAAAGGCCAACGACTTCTTGGCTTCGGGTATGGAAAACTGGATGGCGTCCTTCGTGGCGTTGATCACCAGGAGGGCCCGCGGCGCGGTCAGACCGAGCACGCCGCCTTCCTCGGTGAAACGCAAAGCCCCGGGAACCACTTCGCACATGCAACAGGCCGTGCCGAGGTAGGCCTGGTAATTCCCAACGGAGCAAACCGGCACCACGGCGCCGAAGCGTTCGTCGAACGCGCCGGCGTACATGGTTTGGTTGCCGCCTCCGGAAGCGCCGGTGATGGCGATTTTCGAGCCATCGACCTCGGGCCGAGTGCGGAGGTAATCGACAGCGCGCATGTTTTCGTAGACCTGCAGTCC
>JANWVS010000351.1 GCA_025056835.1 Gemmataceae bacterium
CTCGGCAACAGGTCGGGCGTGAACTGGATGCGATGAAACGTGCAATCGAGGCTGCGGGCCAGGGCCTTGGCGAGCAGCGTCTTGCCGACGCCGGGCACGTCTTCGAGGAGCAAATGTCCGTCGGCCAACAGGGCGACGAGGGCTAGGTGGATGACGTCCTCTTTGCCGAGCAAGACGGTGGCGACGTGGCTCTGGAGGCGGCGGACCAAGGCAAACGCCTCGGCACGGCTCAACGGCGCCGCCAACAAGGGGGGCTTCGGCGGGATCTCCATGCGGCCATTGTACCGCCCCATGCGGCGATGGGCACGACGCGCCGTGGGTCCGCTGCTGCTGGACGGCGCCGACCCGAACGGCACGCCGTCGGAGCAAACGCCGTCCGCCGCTGCCGCTCGGTCGCCGCGGTGGCGGCGGAAATTAGATCAACTCGTGGCCGACCAGGGCCGCCAGAGCGAGAACGTGTTTGCACTTGCCGTGGCGATAGAAGCCAAGGCATTCGCACGAGATGTCCTCGGGCTGGCCGACGCGCACGTGGTAGACATCTCCCATGCCGAGGCGGTGCATGACAAAGCCGCGGCCGCCGATGGTGCAAGGGATTTCCATGAAGACGTAGTAGTGGGTGTTCTTGCCGACGGAGAGGGAGAGGAGGCCCGGTTCGCCTTCGCCGGGAGCACGCAGCAGGCGAACGAAGCGCGCCGGGACTTGGGCCATCGCAGGGTCCTGGGACGGAAATGGTTGCGGCCGGCGCGGGCGTCAGGTCCGCAAGGCCACCGCCGTGCCGCAGAGAACCGCCGCCAGGCGCACGGCGTCGTGAACGTGGTCCTCGGTCAAGCCGTGCTGCACGACGCTGGCTTCGTGGGCCTTGATACAGCCTTCGCACCCCGCCAAGGCGGCGATCGCCAAGCTGAAAAGCTCGAAATTGGCCTTGGTCGATTTGGGTTTCACCATGGCCTGCATGCGGAGCCGCGCCGGTTTTTGACCGTAGCTTTCCTTGCCCACCAAGTGGCGAAAACGATAGTACACGGTGTTCATGCCCATCAAGGCGGCCGCCGCCCGGGCGTCGTCGAACACGGCATCGCCTACCCCGGCGGCTTGGGCGTCGGCAACGACGGCGTCGCGCAGCTTGGCCTCGTTTAAGTAATAAACCGACGCCAAGGCCACGCCCCACGTTTGGTCGGCATCGAGGTGGTCGCTGGCGAGGACGTTGCCGAGATTGATCTTCACATCGCGCACCGGTTCGCCGAGTGCTTCCCGCAGCGCGTCCAGACGTGGTGTGGCGAGTTGGGCCATGGCTCGGGCCTCGTAGAATTCTCAGGGAGCGGGCCGACTTTCCTGGGCGACGACGCTCGCTGCGTCTCTGCTTCGCGCCCGAGCGTTCGGCGACACCCCGGACGACGCGTCACGACACCTTCAGCGTCGGCTGTCCGGGCTGCCAGTTGCACGGGCACAGCTCATCCGATTGGATCGCGTCGAGGACGCGGAGCACCTCCGGCACGCTCCGGCCAACACTCAACGGATTGGCACATGCCCATTGGATCACTCCTTGGGGATCGACCAGAAACGTCGCCCGCGTACACACCAAGGCATCGGGGTGGACGATGCCCAAGTCGAAGGCCAGCTTTTGCGCCGCAATCATCGGATACGGCAGATCTTTCAACTCCGGATGGGCATTGCGCCAGGCCAGATGGCTGTATTCGTTGTCGGTGCTGCCGGCGACCAGCTCGCAGTCGCGATCCCTGAACTCCTTGACCTTCTTGCCGAACTCAACCAGTTCGGTGGGGCAGATGAACGTGAAATCCTTCGGATAAAAGAAGTAGCAGACCCATTTGCCCTTGTAGGTTTCGTTGCTAATCTCCTTAAGGCTGTTTTTGTCGAGGCCGACGCAGGCCTGGACCTTGAACTGCGGAAACTTGTCGCCAACGGTAAGCATGAAAAAACCTCTCGGGGGAAACGCTCGGTTGCTTTGCCTGGGGATGTTATATCGGCCCGCGCGGCCTCAGCAAGCGCCCGGCTCGTTGGACAAAATCGGCACCACGTAATAGAACTTCCCAAGTCCTATTTCCCCAAGGAGTACCCTCTGCAAGGAGACACCATGGCGAACGTGACCTTTAAGGGCAATCCCGTCAAGCTCGTCGGCTCGGAGGTCAAGGTCGGGCAGACGGCCCCCGATTTCCAATGTGTCGGGGCGGGCCTGGCGATCATCACCCTGGCCAATTCCGCCGGCAAACCGCGTCTGTTCAGCGTCGTACCGTCGCTCGACACGCCGGTGTGCAGCCAGCAGACCAAGAAGTTCAACGAACAGCTGGCAGCGTTCAAGGACAAGGTCGTTTGCTACACGGTCAGCCTTGATATGCCGTTTGCTCAGGGCCGCTTTTGCACGGCCGAAAACATCGCCAACATGCAAAACCTGTCCGACCTGCACAATCAATCGTTCGGCAAGAACTACGGCGTGCTGATCGAAGGCTTGCCGATTCCGCTCTTGGCCCGCTCCGTGTTCGTGGTGGACAAGAACAACAAAGTGACCTACGCCGAGTATGTTTCGGAAGTGACGAACCATCCCAATTACGAAAAAGCGCTCGAAGCGGTGAAGGCCGTCGCCGGCTGACCGTCGGCGACGCGGCAACGCTCGTTTGGCCCCGAACGTCGCCACTGCGGCGCACCCGCCCCCATGCGGCGCTGCGGCCTGCCCTCGGCGGCGATGGTCGGGGCTAAACTATTGCTTGGCATGGCCACGCATCATTACGATTTGGGACAACCGATGCCGCCCGACTGCCGCGGCGGCGCCCTCGCCATCGGCAATTTCGACGGCGTCCATCGCGGCCATCAGACCCTGATCGCGGAGGTCGTTCGTCAAGCCGGCTTGATCGGCGGGCCGGCCGTGGTTCTCACCTTCGACCCCCATCCCACGCAGCTCTTGCGGCCGGATTCGTTCCAGCCGTTGTTGACGCCGCCGGACCATCGTGCCGAATTGTTGCACCGCTACGGGGTCGACCACGTCGTCATGGTGCGCACGTCGCCGTCGTTGTTGCAGTTGTCTGCGGCCGAGTTTTTCGAGCGGATCGTCGTTGCCGGGCTGCAAACGAAGGCCGTGGTCGAGGGTTTCAATTTCGGTTTCGGTCGCAACCGCGAAGGGACGCTTGAAGTGTTGCAAGAGCTGGGTCGGGCCGCCGGGATTCCGGTCGCGCTTTTGCCGGCGGTGGAGGTCGATGGCCGCCCCGTCTCAACCAGCCGCGTCCGCGATGATCTGCTGGCCGGAGCAGTGGAGCGGGCGGCGATGCTCTTGGGCCGGCCGTATCGGCTCTTCGGCGTGGTCGGCCTTGGTCAGCGCCGCGGTCAGACGCTCGGTTTCCCGACGGCGAACCTTGGCCGGGTTGCCAACCTGGTTCCCGGAAACGGGGTCTACGCGGTCGCCGTCGAAGTCGACGGCCACCGTTGGCCCGGCGCCGCCAACGTCGGCCCCAATCCCACCTTTGGCGAGCAGGATCGAAAAGTCGAAGTGCACCTGCTGGGGTTCGACGGCGATCTCTACGACAAGCCGCTGGCGCTCGACTTCGTGGCGAGGATTCGCGACACAAGGCCGTTTACCGGTCCCGACGAACTCGTCCGCCAGATACGCGCCGACGTGGCCCAGGTCCGCGCCTTGCTGGAACGAGACCATCTGTAGCGCCCGTCCTCTCGCCGGACACCGGTGCGGTCCACGGACGGCGAG
>JANWVS010000352.1 GCA_025056835.1 Gemmataceae bacterium
CAGGCCGCGCGGTTCGTACAGCGGGGTCGTCTCGTGCGCTTTGCCGGTGCAATCGCCTCGTGCCAGCAGGCGCGTCACCATTCCTGCCGCGGCGGCGTCCACTTCGGCCGCCGGGGTGGTCAACGGTTCGCCTTCCCAAAGGCCGACGACGAGCCAATCGGCCGGGATCTGCTCGGGTCGGGCTAGTTCCGTCGTCAGGTTCATGCCAGGTCTGCTCAGCATCCGTGGTCTGATGGTGTCGGCAAGGAGGTTGTATCGGTCGATACCGGGGACGACCAACGCGGCGTACAATGGCAGTCATGGACGCCCACACGCTGGAGCTGTTGCAATTCGCCAAGGTCCGGGAACTGATCGCCGCGGAAGCGGGCAGCACGCTGGGCAAGGACCTGGCGCGCCAGGCGCTGCCCAGCACCGACGCCGAAGCGATTCGGTCGGAGCTGGCCCTGGTGGCGGAGTTGGTGCAGATTCTCGGCGAGGGGCAGGTGCCGCCCGTTGCCGGCTTAAGCGACGTCCGCCTGTTGATTCGCCGCGCGGCGATCGGCGCCATGCTTTCGGCCGAGCAGCTGCTCGAGGTGGCCGGCGTGCTCAGCGCCACGGGCAACGTCTATCGCTTTCGCATGCGCCTGGGGCCGCAATACGTGCGGACCATCCAACTGCTGGCACCGGTCGAGGACCTGGGCCTGATGGCCAAGTCGATCCAGGGCTGCATCGACGCCCGCGGGCAGGTCCTGAGCATGGCCAGCCCCGACCTGGCCCAGGTGCGGCTGAAAATCGCCGAGCTGGACGACAAGATTCAGCAGCGGCTCAAGCAGCTTCTCCGCGACCCCGAACTGCGCAAGGCCCTCCGCTACGACCACGCGACGATCAGCGGCGAGCATTTCGTGTTGCCGGTCGCCGTCAACTACCGCCACCTAGTGCCGGGCGTCATTCATCGCACCAGCAGCACGGGGGAAACGGTGTTCGTCGAACCGGCCGAGATTGCCGGGCTGGGCGCTGAGCGGGTCGTCCTCAAGGCCGACGAGCAGCGCGAGATCAATAAAGTGTTGCGACGTCTCAGCGGCGAGGTGGGACGGCTGGCGCGGCCGCTGACGTATGCGCTCGACGCCATGGCCCGGCTCGATTACGTGACCGCCAAGGCCAAGTTTGCCCGGGCCTACGGCCTGAATTGTCCCGATCTCAACACCGAGGGGCGGCTGTGGCTGCGGGCCGCCCGCCATCCCCTTCTCGAGCACCTTTTCCGCACCCAGGCGCCGAGTCCGCCGACCGCGTCGCCGGACGCCGACCGCGCGGCGGCCCCACCACGGGTCGTCGTGCCGATCGACGTGCGGCTGGGACAACATTTCAATCTGCTCATCGTCACGGGGCCGAACACCGGCGGCAAGACCGTGGCCCTCAAGACAGTCGGCTTGCTGTGTCTGATGGCCCAGTCGGGGATGCACATTCCGGCGGCGCCGGGCAGCGAAGTGCCGGTCTTTCGCCAGATTCTCGCCGACATCGGCGACGAGCAAAGCCTGGAGCAATCGCTGAGCACCTTCAGCGCTCACATGGCCCGGATCGCGGCCATTCTGCGAACGGCCGACGCCCACAGCCTGGTGCTGCTCGATGAGCTGGGGGCCGGCACCGACCCGGTCGAGGGGGCCGCGCTGGGACGAGCGATCCTCGACGAGTTGGACCGTCTCGGCTGTCGGGCCATGGTGACCACGCATCTGGGCGATTTGAAAACGTATGCCTGGCACAACGCACGGGCCGAGAACGCCGCGGTGGAATTCGACGCCGAATCGCTGCGGCCGACCTATCGCCTGCTCACGGGACAAATCGGCATGAGCAATGCCCTGAAAATCGCCCGGCGGCTGGACCTGCCGACAACGCTGCTCAAGCGGGCCCACCGCTATTTGCGTCGGCGGCAGCGGCGTTCGGCCGACTGGCGCCTGTTGCAGCGCCAGCGCGAAGATGCGGAGCGCGCCCGGCAGCAAGCCCTGGATGCCGAACTTGCGGCGCGGCAGCAGCGGGCCGAATACGAACGGAAAATGGCCGAGCTGGAGCGCAAAGAAAAGGAGGCGGAGGCCCTCCGCGCCGCCCGGGCGCAACTCCGGCCGGGCGACCCGGTCCACGTGCCCAAGTTCGACAAGCAAGGGCGGATCGTGCGCGTGGATCCCCGCAAAAACCTGGTCGTCGTGGCCCTGGGACTGGGACAATGGGAAGTGGCCCTCGACGACGTCTATCCGCTCGACCCGGCGCGGGGACCATGACCAGGACCGACGGCGCCCGCTTCGCTGGTCGTCGGCTCGATACAATGACGCTTCCTCCTCGCTGCGATGAAGAGCTGGTATGGGCAAATGGACCTACAAAGACGCCGGCCTGGACCTGGACAAGTACGAGCAAAGCCTGGCCGCCATGGCGCCGTATTTGCGAAGGACGCACACGCCGCGCGTCCTCGACGGTTTCGGCGGCTTTGCGGCCCTGTTCAGCCTCGACTACAATTCCCAGCTGTTCGCCAAGAACTACCGGCATCCGGTGCTGGTGGCGTGCAACGACGGCGTGGGCACCAAGCTGAAGGTCGCCGGCCTCATGAACCAACACGACACCGTCGGCATCGACCTGGTCGCGATGTCGGTCAACGACTGCCTGTGTACCGGCGGCGAACCGCTCTTCTTTCTCGATTATCTCGCCCTGCCCAAGGACGATCCGCCGCTGATCAAGGAGTTGATCAAAGGGATCTCCGCCGGCTGCATTGAGGCCGACTGCGCTCTGGTCGGCGGCGAAACCGCGATCCTGCCCGACTTCTACCAGCCCGGCGATTACGACATGGCCGGGTTTTGCGTCGGCGTCGTCGAGCGCGATCGCATCGTCACGGGCAAGGACATCCAGGTGGGGGACGTCGTGCTCGGCCTGGCCAGCAGCGGCTTGCACGCCAACGGCTACAGTCTGGTGCGCAAGATTGTGTTCGAACACGCCAAGCTCCGCGTCGACGATTTCATCCCCGAACTCGGCCGCACCGTCGGCGAAGAACTGCTGGAACCGACGCGCATCTACGTGCGCGCCATCAAGAACATCCTGTTCCACTATCCGGTCAAGAAGCGCGTGGTCCGCGGCCTGGCCCACATCACGGGGGAAGGCCTGCCGGGCAACGTCCCGCGCATTTTGCCGCCGGGCCGGCGCGTCTTCCTGCGGCGCGGCAGCTGGCCCGTGCCGCCCGTGTTTGCCTGGCTGCAAAGGCTCGGCGACATCGACCAGGCGGAAATGGACACGGTCTTCAACAACGGCATCGGCTTTGTCATGATCGTCAGCCGTTACTTCGCCGACAGCATCCAACGGCAGCTGGAACAGGAACGGATCGCGACCTATGTCATCGGCGAAGTTCGAGCGGGCGAACCGGGCGTCGAATGGATTTGACGCCGCCGGCGATGCTCGGCCGGCGCCGGGCCGGCACCGGCCTGTCAGCGATCGCAGCCGACCGCCTGGGGTGCATGGGATGATGGCGGCTTCGTTGCGCTTGCCGTGCGTGCTGGTTCCGCTGGCACGCGAACGCCTCTTTTTACACCGGACGTATCGCATCGTCGCCGCCTTGCCCGACGCTCCGCGCCGGGCGTGGCTTTGCGCGAACCAAGGACAAAAGATCATCGTCGTCGAAACCGGGGTCGGGGGTGAAGCGGCCGCGCGGGCCGTCGAGTGGCTGCTGGCCCGGCCGCGGCACGACGGCCT
>JANWVS010000353.1 GCA_025056835.1 Gemmataceae bacterium
GGCGGACCGACGGTTCCGGAGGAAAGACAATCTCGTTTTGGGCATGGAATTCTTTGAGAATGTCGTTTTGGATTGTGCCGCGCAGTTGCCGCCAGTCGATCCCCCGCCGTCGGGCGTTGGCCAGGAAATATGCCATGAGCACGATGGCCGGGGCGTTGATCGTCATCGACACCGACACCTCGGCGAGATCGATACCGTCAAAAAGAACGTCGACATCTTCGAGGCTATCGACGGCGACGCCGAGCCGGCCGACTTCCCCGGCGGAGCGGGGGTCATCGGAGTCTAGCCCCATCAACGTCGGCAGGTCGAACGCGGTGCTCAGGCCCGTTTGTCCCTTGGACAACAGAAACTTGAAGCGCTCATTGGTTTGACGAGCGGTGCCGAAACCGGCGAATTGCCGCATCGTCCACAGGCGGCTGCGGTACATCGAGGAATGCACACCGCGCGCGAACGGATACTGCCCTGGATAGCCCAGGTCGCGCTCGGCGTCGAAGCCCGGCAAGTCGGCCGACGTGTACAGCGGCGCGATCGGCACGCCGCTGACCGTCGTCGGCGGTTCGGGCCGGGTGGGTGCCGCCGCCAGGTCGCGCTGCCAACGTTCGCGCGAAGGATTGGTCGCCATGCTTTCATTGTATCGCACGCGACCGGTGGGACTGTCCGGGCCTGCTAGCGCCGGCCTACGATAATTCACAAAGGATCCCCCTAGGACAACCAATGGAGTCCACATCATGCAGCGTCCCGCTTGGTCAATCGCACTGATCTGTGTCGCCGTCGTTACAGCTTCGCTCACCGATCGCTCGACTGCTGGCGATAAGGATGGCTGGGTCGCCATCTTCAACGGCAAAGATCTCGACGGCTGGAAAATCTCCTACGGCGGCAAGGGGAACCCGCAAAACAGCACCTGGAAGGTCGTCGACGGCGTCATCGTCGGCGAGGGCGAGGTCAGCCACCTGTTCAGCCCTCGCGACGATTACGTCAACTTCGAAGCCAGGGCCGAGATCATGATCAGCGATAAGGGAAACAGCGGCTTCTACTTCCGCACCAAATTCGGCCCCGGCTTTCCGCAAGGCTACGAAGCTCAGATTAATGCCACCCACGCCGACCCGGTACGCACCGGCAGTATTTACAACCACGTCAAGATCTTCAAACAGCTCCACAAGCCAGACGAATGGTTCACCTATCATCTCAAAGTGCAAGGCAACCGGATCTGGGTCACGGTCAACGGCGAGTTGCTCTACGAATATGTCGACCAAGCCAAGACACATTCCAAAGGACATTTTGCCTTTCAACAACACAACCTCGGCAGCGTGGTCAAGATTCGCAAGCTGGAAGTAAAGGAACTTAAATGATGGCGCGGCTGTCTTCGCCACTCGACGGGACCGCAGAAGTGACCGCAGCGCCGTGCGACGACCGAGATGCCGCGGGCGATGGCGAACGTCGGTATGTTCCCGACTGGCGGCTCCCTCCCGGCGTGTCGCGGGCGATGTGGGATTACTTACACGATCCGAGCGTAGCCCGCAGCTACGATTCGCAAGTCGCCGATACCCCCTTGCTGCACCACGACCGGGCCTTTGTCGTGAAACACTGCCGTCGCCCAGGCCGTTTCGTAGATCTCGGCTGTGGCACGGGACGAATAGCGCTAGCCATGGCTCAACTCGGTCATCGAGTGCTCGCGGTCGATCTGTCGGCGGAGATGTTGACCATCGTGGGCGAAAAGGCGGCAGCGGCGGGCGTCGCCATCGATCGCATCCAGGCCAACCTCGTGGAGCTTGACGCTTTGGCCGACGCATCGTTTGATTATGCCGCCTGTCTGTTTGGCACTCTCGGGATGCTCGTTGGGACCGAGCCGCGTCGACGTTTTATCACACAGGTGCGACGGCTTCTGCGTCCCGGCGGCGTGTTTGTGCTTCACGTGCATAACCGTTGGTTCCACCTTGGCACGCGCGCCGGCCGCCGGCTCTTGCTTGGCAACTGGTGGCGAAGCTGTACGGGCCGCGGTGTTGTCGGTGATTTCGCGATGCCGCCGCATCAAGGGCTTGGCAGCATCACCATGCATCTGTTCACTCGTCGGGAAATCGTCGGGCTGTTGCGCCGGTGCGGCTTTGCCATCATCGAAGTCCGGCCGCTCAGCGTGCGTTCGCATGGTTGTCTGACGGCGCCGTGGTGGTTCGGCCGTCTGCGTGCTTACGGGTACTTGATCGCGGCGCAGGTGGAATAACTATTGTAGCCCGCGATTGCGTCGCGAGCCGAACGGCGCGCTGGGCGGTTAAGCAACCTGGGCCGCCAGCGGCTACCGTGTCTGCCGCAGAGCAGCAGGTGACTTTACGCCGGTCGTCGAAAGTTGGTTACAATAATTGGCATTCGAGTTGGTTCCTGCATGTCATCGGTGCCGAGGTGACGTCGCATGGCATGGCGCTTGGCCGCGGTCGTGGCAATCATAGGCGTAGGTTGGCCCGGGCGAGGCATAGACCCGCCGAGTGCGCAGACAAAGGCACCAGCGGCGGAGGATGCTGATTGGTTCAGCAAGCGGGTGCGTCCAATCCTGGAGGCCAACTGTTTCCGCTGCCACAGCCATGCGGCCAAGAAGTCGAAGGGCGGCCTGATGCTGGATTCTCGTACGTCGTTGCTCAAGGGAGGCAACAACGGACCAGCGATCGTGCCTGGACACCCGGAGAAAAGCCTGTTGATCCGCGCCGTCGAACAAGCCGATGATGAACTGCGCATGCCGCCGCAGGGCAAGTTGAATGCCGACGAGGTGGCGGTGCTTCGCCAGTGGGTGCGAGATGGAGCACCGTGGCCCGGCGGCGCTGCGGTCTCGGTCCGTCGGCCCGGAGACATCACAGCGGAGGACCGCGCCTGGTGGGCATTTCAGCCGGTACGCACACCGCGGCTACCGGAGTGCAACGATCCGGATTGGTCTGTCAATCCGATCGATCGATTCATCAAAGCCCGGCTCGAGCGCGAGGGCTTGGTCCCGGCGCCGCTGGCCGACCCGCGGGCGCTGGTGCGGCGCCTGTTTTTCGACCTGACGGGGCTGCCGCCGACGCCCAAAGAGTCGGACGACTTCGCCGCCGCTTGGGACGCACCGCAGGCCGATCGGGACGCCCTGTACCGGGCACTGGTCGACCGCTTGCTGGCTTCGCCGCGATATGGCGAACGCATGGCCCGACTCTGGCTCGACCTGGCCCGCTACGCCGAGTCCGATGGTTTCCGTCTCGATAGTTATCGGCCCAACGCCTGGCGCTATCGTGATTGGGTCATTCGTGCGTTCAACCGCGACCTGCCGTTCGATCAGTTTTTGCGTTTGCAATTGGCCGGGGATGAGCTGGCCCCAGACGATCCCGAAAGCCTGGTCGCCACCGGCTTTCTCTGCCACGGCATCTACGAATACAACCAGCGTGACGCCCGCACCCAATGGGATGACATGATCAACGAAGTCACCGATCTTGTCGGCGACTCGATCCTCGCCCTGGGAATCAGCTGCGCCCGCTGCCACGATCACAAATACGATCCGATCTTGCAAAAGGACTACTATCGTCTGCGGGCTTTCTTCGCGCCGTTGATGTTTTACGACGATAAACCGCTGGCCACCGCGCGGGAGCAAGCGGAGTATCGCCAGCGTCTGGCGGCATGGGAGAAAAGGGCGGGGCCGATCCTCAAAGCCCTG
>JANWVS010000354.1 GCA_025056835.1 Gemmataceae bacterium
GTCGTCGTTCTTCACCGGGTTGTATCACTTCGGCGTACTGCAAGTCGTGGTTCGGGCGTTTGCCCGCGTCATGATGCGCCTGATGGGAACGAGCGGGGCCGAGTCGCTGGCCTCCGCCGCCAACGTCTTCATGGGTCAGACCGAAGCGCCGTTGATTGTCAAGCCGTACGTGGCCCGGATGACTCAATCGGAACTGCTGGCCCTCATGGCCGGCGGCATGGCCACGATCTCCGGCAGCCTCATGGCGGTTTACATCGGTCTAGGGGCGGACCCGGTGAGCATCCTGACGACGAGCGTGATGGCCGCGCCGGCCAGCCTGTTCCTCGCCAAGCTCGTCTTGCCGGAGACCGAACAACCGCAGACCAGCGGTAAGATCACCGCCGAAGTTCCGAGTCCCTACGGCAACGGCGTCGACGCGGCCGCCGGCGGCGCTTCCGACGGCCTGTTTCTGGCCCTCAACGTCGCGGGCATGCTCATCGCCTTCATCGCTTTCGTCGAGCTGGTCAACGTCTTGCTGGGCAGCGTGCCGACGGGAAAGTCGATCACGTTCTGGCTGTGGCAGCAGCAAGACGGCTCGGCGGAGCCGATGGTCAACTGGCGCACGTTGCAGCGTTTCCTATTCACGATGATCGGATACGTCGTCGTGTTCCTGATCATGCGGCGCCTCGTGACGGCGGCCGCGCGGCGGCTGGGGCTGGAAGGCTGGCTGATCGATTACCGCCAGGCGACGTGGTTGGGGAAGTTCTTGGTGGTGGGGGCCGGTTATTTGCTGTTTCTCGGGGCGCTCGACATTGGCTGTCGGCTTTTGCCACCGGGGTTGTCGCTGGCGGTCATTTTCGCGGAACTGTTCGCGCCGTTGGCCTTTTTCATGGGAGTCGAGGACGCTGATCTGGATAACGTCGGTCGATTGCTGGGCACGAAGCTGGCGACAAACGAGTTTGTGGCCTATTTGGATTTGTCGCGCCTGACGATGACGGAGCGGTCGCGCCGCTTGGCGACGTTTGCCCTGACCGGCTTCGCGAATTTCGCCTCGATCGGCATCCAACTGGGAGGAATCGGCGCCATGGCGCCGCATCGCCGGCCGGACCTGGCACGGTTGGGAGGACGGGCTTTGCTCGTCGGTTTCATGACGACCGTGCTCAATGCCGCCGTGGCCGGCATGCTACTCGACCCGGAAGGAGAATAAGAATGGCCGATCTCGTTGCCGCAGCACGTGCGGCTCGCCGGCATGCGTTCGCGCCGTATTCCGGTTTTCTGGTCGGGGCGGCCCTGGAAACGGCCGATGGCCAGGTCGTCACCGGTTGCAACGTGGAAAACGCGACCTACGGACTGACGGTGTGCGCCGAGCGCGTGGCGATCTGGAAGGCGATGTCGGAAGGGCATCGCCGGTTTATGCGCATCGCCATTGTCGCCGACGCCGACGCGCCGACGCCGCCGTGCGGGGCCTGCCGGCAAATCTTGTGGGAATTCGCGGGCGACTTGGAAGTGATCTTGGCAAACCTCTTCGGCGAGACCGGCCGATTTCGCTTGGCCGACCTCTTGCCGATGCCCTTCGACCGACGCTTGTTGAAAACGTGAGCGGCACCCACCATGCGGCTACCCATTCGCTATCAACTATTGTTGCCGCTGTTGACGCTGCTGCTCGGCGTGGTGGTCCTGACCACCTGGATCGCCTGGTCCGCTGCCGAGCGAGCCAGACAACGCATCGAAAAGCAACTCGACAGCGTCGCCGAGTCGATCTCCTCGGTCACGTTTCCGCGAACCAACCGGATGTTGAAATTGATGAAAGGGCTTTCGGGAGCAGATTTTCTCATGTGCGATGGCCGCCGCCGACCGGTAAGCGACGCCGAAGGACAGCCCTTGGCGACCTTGCCGAACCTGCCGAGCGAACTGCCTGAACCAGGGCAACGCGACCGCTGGCGTCTGTCGCCGCGTGTGCGCGTCGGCGAGGATGTCTATTTTTGCCAAGGAGTGGCATTGCAACCCGAGGTGGACGCGGATCGCATCGTCTACGTGTTCTATCCGGAAGCAGCCTGGCGCGAGACAGTGACGCAAGCGGTGCGGCCGGCGCTCATTGCCGGCGGGACTGGGGCTGCGGTGGCGATCGTACTGACCCTCGTGGTGACTCGCCACATCAACCGCCGTGTGGGGGAGTTGGTGCGGCGCACGCGCTTGATCGCCGCCGGCGACTTCAGTCCAATGCCGTTGCCGCACCGCCGCGATGAACTGCACGACCTCGGCGAGGCCGTCAACGACATGGCACAGCGCCTGGCCACTTACCAGGAATCGCTCAAAGTTTCCGAGCGGTTGCGCCTGCTCGGGCAACTCAGCGGCGGACTGGCGCATCAGCTCCGCAACGGCGTCGCCGGCGCCAAGCTGGCCCTCCAGCTCTATTCGCGGTCCGCTCCCCCAGCCGAAGAGATCGCGGTCGCCTTGCGACAACTCGTTCTGGTGGAGTTGCACTTGAAGCGTTTTCTTGACCTCGGCAAGACCGCCGAGCTTCACCGCGAGCCGTGCGATCTCGGTTCGATCGTCGCCGACACCGCCGCCTTGGTCAAGCCGCACTGTCACCACACCGGCATCCAACTCGAATGGCGACCGCCACCAGGGCCGGTGACGATCGTAGGCGATGCCCACCACCTGGGCCAGGTTGTTCTCAATCTGCTGAGCAACGCCATCGACGCCGCGGGACCGGGCGGCCGCGTCGAAGTGCGCGTTGTGCCGGCGGACGCGGGGGGACCGGCCCTTGAAGTGTTGGACTCCGGACCAGGCATCGAACCAGGGCTGGCCGACCGACTGTTCGAACCGTTTGTGACCGGCAAGCCGGAAGGGGTGGGGTTGGGGCTGGCGGTGGCGCGGCAGATCGTCGCGGCCCATGGCGGTAAAATACACTGGTCGCGGCGTGCCGACACGACGTGCTTCCGCGTGGACTTGCCGGGTGGACCGTCGGTCGACTTGCCCGCGGCCGCTGGAACAGTGAGGAATTCGTGAGTCGCGTTTTGATCGTTGACGACGAAGAAGCAGTTTGTTGGGCCTTGCGCAAGGCGCTGACCACCGAAGGACACCTTGTCGACACGGCGGCATCGGCGGAGCAGGCTTTTCGCTGTGCCGAAGAACAAACGCCGGACGTGATTATTCTCGATGTTCGTCTGCCTGGCCTCGATGGACTCAGTGCCTTGGGACGGCTCCGCACTCTCAGTCGCGAGGCACCGGTGATTGTTGTCACGGCGTTCGGCAATCTGGCCACGGCCGTGCGGGCTGTGGAAGGCGGAGCCTTCGATTACCTGGCCAAGCCGTTTGATCTCGACCAGGCCTTGGAGACGGTCGATCGCGCCCTGCAAAGCCGCGCGGCCCGGAAGACCGTCCCGCCGGCGCATTCGCCGTCGCCGCAACTGGGATCTGAGGAAATGGTAGGTACCAGTCCGGCGATGCAAAACGTCTTCAAACGCATCGCCCTGGTGGCGCCGCGCGACGCCTGCGTGCTGATCACCGGCGAGAGCGGTACCGGCAAGGAGTTGGTAGCGCGGGCCATTCATCGCTACAGCTCGCGGAAAGATCGCCCTTTCTTGCCAGTCCACGTTGCTGCCCTGAATCCCAGCCTGGTCGAAAGTGAACTTTTCGGACACGTCAAGGGAGCTTTTACTGGGGCCGCCCAGGCCCGA
>JANWVS010000355.1:0-249 GCA_025056835.1 Gemmataceae bacterium
AGACCGACCCGGCCGGCCATCCCGATCTGCGCGAGCGTTACGTGGCGGCCTTCCAAGCGCAGCAACGAGGAAAGATCGTACCGGGCGAGGTCCGTGAATATGCTCACCGCAACGTGTCCGGTGTCGACACGGCGCCGACGTTGTTGTGGCATCCCCAGTTGCGGATCGCCGCCGGCAAGGCCGAAGCTGTTTTCGAAGTCCCTGGGAGTCCGGCGCCATATCGGGCTATCGTGTGGGTTCACGATGAGC
>JANWVS010000355.1:259-3659 GCA_025056835.1 Gemmataceae bacterium
TTTGGTTTCGCTCAGCAACGTCTGAGCCTCTCGAAGGCTCCGTGAGCGGAAAGGACGGGGGCGAGGCTGTTCGCGCTAGGTAGAGTTGGCGAGAAACAATCTTCAGCCCCGTCCTTTTCGCGCACGGTCCCGTCAGTCGAACTTGTCTGCGCTGCACAGATTCCGCCTACCGAGGCGACGGAAATTCAAGAAAATTCGCGCAGCCTCTTGCAATCGGCGCCCAAATTCGTCATGATAGTCAGCGCCCGCTGTATTCTGTCAAACGGCTGCCATGCCCGCGCCAACCACTGTCGAAGCCTTTTTGGAGATGGGCTATCGCAGCGGCCTGTTGGAAAAGGCCGCGGTGGAGTCGCTGCAAAACAGCCTGAATGGGCATTCACCAGCCACGCCGGCCGAGTTCGCCGCGACCATGGTCGAGCATGGTCTGCTCACACAATTCCAAGCGCAAAAGCTTCTCAGCGGACGGTGGCGCGGTTTCGTGATTGCGCAGAAATATCGCTTGCTGGAGCGGCTCGGCGCCGGAGGCATGGGGGCGGTTTATTTGTGTGAACACATCCTGATGGACCGCCGCGTGGCGTTGAAAATCCTGCCGACGCACCAAGCGGAAGATCCGGCTTGCCTGGCTCGGTTCTATCGAGAGGCGCGGGCCGTCGCTCGCCTCGATCATCCCAATATCGTGCGGGCCCACGACATCGACCGCGACGACAAACTGCACTTCATCGTCCTCGAGTATGTCGATGGCTGCAATCTCCACGAGTTTGTCTATCGCAACGGCGTGCTCAGTCCTCTGCGGGCAGCACACTACATTCGCCAAGCAGCCTTGGGGCTGCAACATGCGCACGAGGCCGGTCTCGTCCATCGCGACATTAAGCCGGGCAATCTTCTGCTCGATCGGCAGGGAGTGGTAAAAATCCTCGATATGGGCCTCGCCCGGTTTTTCCACGAAGACGGCGGTGCGTTTGTCAACGAGTACGAAAACGGCTTCGTGATCGGCACGGCTGATTTTGTGGCGCCCGAGCAGGTCGTCGATAGCCAGGTCGACATCCGCGCCGACATCTATAGCCTCGGCGGAACGCTTTACTATCTGCTCGTCGGCAAATGCCCATTCCAGGACGGCACGAACGCTCAAAAACTGATCTGGCATCAGGTTCGGCAGCCCAAGCCTGTGACACGCTTCCGCTCGGACGTGCCCCACGACCTGTTGGCGATACTCGACAAAATGATGGCCAAGGAGCCGTGCCGACGTTATCAAACCCCGGCCGAAGTCGCGGCCGCACTGGCCCCGTTGACCAAAGAACCCTGTCCGCCGCCGTCTCCCGAAGAAATGCCGCGCCCCGCCGTGACCGTTACGGGCAAACCGTCCAGCCAAATCTCCTCGGGGCGCGTTTGGTCCTCTGCCGCCAAGGTGCGGCTGGCGGATGAGCCATCGGCCAACACAACTAAGGAACGAACGAATTCGATCAAACGGCCGTGAGGGCTGCAAGTTGTCGGACGCGGCAGGCCAAGGCGTCGATGTCCAGTTCGTCGGTCCGCCAAGTGCCGAGTTCGTGCGGCACCATCGGCCCGCGTCCGTTTTGTGTCGCCTCCGACCAAAGAACCACGGGTAGGCCGTGTCGGACCGACCGGATTTCCGCGGCAAGGGTTTGCGCAAACTCGCCGTGGTTGCGGGCGTCGATGACCACCGCTGTCCACGAGCGGTCATGCACCTTGGCGAGTGTCTCCTCCCGCGAGGCGGCCAAGTGAACGATCCAGCCTAAGCGTCGAAAATGTCGGCTGCAAATAGCGGCGCGATATGAACTGATGTATACAAACAACAGCCGTGGCCGTTGATCGAGTTCCTCTGATCTCCTGTCCATAGTCCGAAATCCTTCACCAATCCATTCCATGACATTGTGACAAAGCGCGCAGCTGCATTGTCCCATCTTACGACACGGGGATGAAGAACGCGGTTTGGCGTCGTGAGAAATCGTTGAAATTCTCGATGTTCGTAGGTGCTTTTTGCGGACGGTTTTCGTAATCTCACGAAAGCGGGTGCGATAGGCCCCGGAGAGACTATCGCTGTCCTTTCGCATTTGTGAGGGTTGTGCCGCCTATGGCCAAAAGAGCTGTCACCAAGCCGGTTGCTCGGTCTACGAAGTCGAAGCCTGAAAGCCCTGCCGTTGTGGAAAAATCCAGTCCGAACCTCATTCGTCAGGCCATCAACGCCGGCGGCGGCATCTTGCGGCTGGCACCGACGTGGGTGCCGCGCTCGTTCTTGACTCCCGGCCGACGCCTGAAACTGCACACCGCAGACCTCTATGCCTACGGCGCTCAGCGCGGCGGTATCGACGAACGTTGGTTCGCCTCGACCACGCCGGCGGCCAATGAAGGCGCTGCCTGGGACGAAGGCTTGAGCTACGTCGTCCACGACGGCAAAAAAGCCTTCACCCTTCGTGAAGCAATTGCGGTCGCCGGCGAACGGCTCGTCGGTCCAACCATCTGGGAAAAGTACCAGCGCTGGCCCGTCTACAGCAAGTTCTTCGACAACTTCGGACCGATACCCCATCACATGCACCAAAACAACGCCCAAGCGGCACTCGTCGGCCAACAGGGTAAACCGGAATCGTATTATTTTCCACCCCAACTCAACCCGACCGGCAACAACTTCCCGTACACCTTCTTTGGGCTGGAACCCGGCACTACCAAGCAAGACATTCGCCGCTGCCTGGAACGCTGGAACGAGGGCGACAACGGCATCCTCAACTTCAGCAAGGCCTATCGCCTTCAACCCGGCACCGGTTGGCTGGTGCCCCCCTGCATCCTGCACGCTCCCGGCTCGTTGGTGACGTACGAACCGCAATGGGGCTCCGACGTTTTTGCCATGTACCAGTCGATGGTCGAAGGCCGCTATGTGCCGTGGGAGTTGCTCGTCAAAGATGTGCCGCCACAGTATCACAAGGACCTCGACTATTTAGTTGATCAGCTCGACTGGGAAGCCAACGTCAATCCGCGTTTCAAGGAGAGCCATTACTTGGAGCCGATCATCGCCGACGGAGGGCCAGGCCAAGGCTACGTCGACAAGTGGATCGTCTACGGCAAAATCGGCGGCGAAGAGCTGTTCACGGCCAAGGAGCTAACCGTCGATCCCGGCGTCAAGGTGACGATCAAGGATCGCGGCGCGTACGGCTTGATCGCCGTCCAGGGCAGCGGTTGGATCGACAAGCATCGTCTGCACACCCCGGCCATGATCCGCTTCCACGATCTGACCGAAGACGAGTTCTTCGTCAGCTACCAAGCGGCCCGCGACGGTGTCGTTTTCGACAATACCGGCACGGAGCCGCTCGTCGTGCTCCGCTACTTCGGGCCGGGAACCAATCCGCACGCCCCGAACGTCGGCGATCATAAAAAGGCCGCGACCAAA
>JANWVS010000356.1 GCA_025056835.1 Gemmataceae bacterium
GTTCAATCGTTGCGAGCGCGGTTCGCAGCGGCGGATTTGTACGGCACGCGCGTCGCCATCCACCATGGGCAACCGGCGACGTTTCCATTCCCGCCGTATTTGGCAAGTTTGATGATCTGCCCTGACGTCCGGGCCTTGCCCGACGACCCGGAATTTCCGGCACGGATGGTGAACAGTTTGCGGCCTTACGGCGGAACGGCCTGTTTTCCCACCGACGAAGCGTGTCGCGCCCTGGTTGAGCGTTTGCGCGGCCTGAAACTCCCCGGCGTGATGATCGACGAAAGCTCGGGGCTGGTTCGCGTGGCGCGCGTTGGTGCTTTGCCGGGTGCGGCGAATTGGACCCACGAACACGCCGATGCCGCCAACACGCGCGTGTCCAAGGATAAGCTCGTCAAGGCGCCGCTCGGCTTGCTCTGGTTCGGCGGTCCCTCGCACGATGGCATCTTGCCCCGCCACGGCCATGGCCCTCAGCCTCAAGTGATCGACGGCCGCGCCCTGATCGAAGGAGTCGATCTGCTGCGCGCCTTAGACATTTACACGGGCCGGCTGCTCTGGGAAACAAAGATTCCCGGCGTGGGCCGGTTTTACAACAACCTCGCTCATCAACCGGGCGCCAATGCCTCCGGCGGCAACTTCGTGAGCACGTCGGACGGCATCTATATTTTTGTTGACCGACGATGTCTGCGCCTCGATCCGAACACCGGTAAGTGCCTCCGTGAATTTACCTTGCCCCCCTTGGAAGGCACCACGGATCTGCCCCGGTGGGGATATGTCAATGTCGATGGCAACTACCTCGTCGCCGGCGCCGAGCCGCTGCTCGATCCCAAAACCGCAGAACGATTGTCTGCCCAGCTGCCCGAGCCAGCCGAGATCGACGAAAAGGACAATGACGGCGCGCCGGTGAAGTCGAAATCGTTGGACAAGGTGCTCAAGCTGGTCAAGGGATTCAACGATAATATGTCGGCAAGCCGCCGGTTGGTGGTCATGAACCGCTACACCGGACAGGTGCTCTGGTCGCAGTCAGCTCGTTACGCCTTTCGCCACAACGCGATTTGCATCGGCAACGGCCGGATTTATGCGATCGATCGTCTCTCCGGCGACCAACTGAAGCGATTTCGCCTGTCGGTCGACGAGTTGGCTCATCCCCACCGGCTTCGAGTCTTCGACTTGGCCACTGGCAAGGAATTGTGGAGTTCGGCTGACGAAATCTTCGGCACGTGGCTTAGTTATTCCGCCAAGCACGATGTGATCGTCGAGGCCGGCCGCGTGGCCCGCGACACCCTCATGGACGAGCCTCGCGGCATGCGGGCTTACGACGCGAAGACCGGCAAAGTGCTTTGGTTCGAAAAAGAGTACACGGGACCGGCGATGATTCACGGCGACACCATCTTGCAAGGTCAAGGTGCCTGCGACTTGCTGACCGGCGCCGTAAAGAAACGCGTCGATCCGATCACCGGCGAATTAGTCCCTTGGACCTGGGCGCGCAATTATGGATGCAACACGCCCTGCGCCTCGGAGCATTTACTCACCTTTCGCAGCGGCGCCGCGGGGTATTTCGATCTGTGCAACGACGGCGGCACCGGCAATTTCGGCGGCTTTCGTTCCAGCTGTACGAACAACCTCATCGTGGCCGGCGGCGTCATTACCGCGCCGGAGTACACGCGCACTTGCACCTGCGCCTATCAGAACCAAACGTCCGTCGGTCTGATCCACATGCCGGAGGCCGAGATCTGGACGTTCTTCGGCACCAAAGAGCTTACCGGCGCGATCAAGCAAGTTGGCATTTCGTTTGCTGCACCGGGGGACCGAAAAGGACCTGACGATATCTTGTGGCTGGAATACCCGATGACTTCGGGATTGTCGCCGGCCGTGAGCGTCGCCACGGAGCCGAAAAACCCCAGGCAATTCCGGCGTCATTCGTCGCAGGTTTGCGGTCCGCTACCATGGGTCGCTTCGTCGGGTTTTTTGGGAATCGAAGAGGTCAACATCCTTCTCAGCAAAGAGCGGCCATCGCACCGCTACACAGTGCGCCTGGTGTTTATGGAGCCTAAGCAGCTAGGCGCGGGGCAGCGATTGTTCGATGTGGCAATCGAAAGCCGGACTGTTTTAACGGGGTTCGACATTGTCAAGGAAGCTGGTGCGCCCCTTCGTTCCGTGGTGAAGGAGTTTGTCGGTGTGACGACCGACGACGGAACGTTGACGATTCGACTCACGCCGACACCGCTGGCTTCGGTGCGCGAAACGATCCTTTGCGGCGTCGCCGTAATCGCCGAGAAGTAGATGAAAGTGACCGTCCACTATTTTGCGCAATTGCGACGCGCCATCGGTTGTTCCCGGGAGACCGTGGTCATCGATGAAGGGGCAACTTTGGCTCATCTCCTACGGCTTCTGGCATCGCGGCACGCGACCAGCGCCGGAGCGATGCTCGTTGATGACACGGGGCGGCCACAACCCTCGCTGTTCCTGGCCATCGGCGACGAACAAGCCGACATCAACACAGCGGTGCGCGACGGCGATGAAATCACAATCTTGACCCCCATGGCCGGTGGCTGATTGCGGCTCGATACAATCCAACTCCATGAAGCCGCTCACCCCCGACGACCGTGCCCGCTACGAATGGCAGCTGTGGGCCGAGGATTTCGGCGAGGCGCAACAAGCGAAGCTCAAGGGCGCCACGGTCCTCATCACGCGCGTCGGCGGTGTCGGCGGCGCCTTGGCGTTGCAGTTGGCGGCAGCGGGAGTTGGTACCTTGGTGCTTGCCCATGCCGGTAATCTTCGGGTCAACGACCTGAACCGCCAACTTTTGATGAGCCCTTCGGGGCTCGGCCAGCCGCGCGTCGAGCAGGCCGCGAAGCGTTTGCGCGAATTCAACCCTCTGATTACCGTGGAGCCTGTGGCGGAAAACGTCGGCGATCACAATGTCGAAGGTCTGGTCGCGCGGGCCGACGTCGTAGCTTGCTGTGCTCCGTTGTTTTCCGAGAGATTGTGCCTCAATCGCGCCGCGGTGCGGCAGAAAAAACCACTCGTCGACTGCGCGATGTACGATATGGAACTCCAGTTGACGACCGTGGTTCCTGGTAGCTCACCGTGTCTTGCGTGTCTTTATCCGGTCGAACCGCCAAACTGGAAGCGCCAGTTCCCCGTTTTTGGTGCCGTCGCCGGCGCCGTGGGCTGTATGGGAGCGATGGAGGTCATCAAGCTGCTGACGGGAATTGGTCAACCGGCTGCGGGGCGGATGTTGCTCTGCGATCTAAAAACCTTGGCGTTTCGACAAATCCAGCTGCGGCGCCATCCTCGCTGCCCCGTGTGCGGTGCGACCTGAAGGATGGACCAGCGCACGACAGGGCAGGGCAGGGGAGTCGGGATGCCGCGCTCTAAAACCGCGTCGTGAATATGCGGCAAGCCAGTTCCAGCAGAACCGATAACTCGGGGAAGCGAATTCGTCTTGGCCACCGCTTGACGGAAAACTTCGAACGTTACCCTTCGAACCTGACCATGGCGTGCCTCAAGGTCGAGGCGGCGGCTCGTACAGAATGACGATCATCGACACCTCCGGCCGCAGCATCGGGTCTTCGAAATCGTCGTCGAGGTCCCTCTTTTTCTTGGCATCCTTGCCCCCGGTCTTCGCAGCCGNCAATTTGGGAATGTAAAG
>JANWVS010000357.1 GCA_025056835.1 Gemmataceae bacterium
CAACCACCAAATCGAGCCAGCCGTCGCGATCGAAGTCGAGGAAATTGGCCGAGGTAGCCCATAGGGGATTGTCCAAGCCCGCTGCTTGCGTCACGTCGCGGAAGACACCGTGGCCTTCGTTAACGAACAGTTTCACGCCGCCAAACTGCAAAACGACGACGTCGGGTCGTCCGTCGTTATTGACGTCGCCAACGATCACGCCGGTGTTGTCGCCCGCAATGCCCAGTCCCGAGTTGGCGGTGACGTCGCGGAACGTCCCATCTCCTCGGTTTTGGAAAAGTCGATTCGTGGAAGTCGATCGGCACCCTCCGTGGGTTAGCAGGTAAATGTCCAGCCGGCCGTCGCTGTCGCAATCGAACAAGGCGACGCCCGAGCCGTGAATCTGCGGCGTCAAGAATTTGCTTAGGTCGCCAGCATCGTGGATGAAGTCGATGCCAAGCTGGTCGGTGACGTCGGCAAACCAAGTCGGTTCGGGCATTTCCTTGGTCGCCGAACCTGTCACGCTGAGAAACCAAAGCCCCGCGGCCCCGCCGGTGCCCGCCAGCAGCAAGAGGACGGCCACCCAGCGCTTGACGGCGCCGGCTCGCAGGCTTCGATGGAGTTTGGTCGACATCGCCGGAGCACACGGCAAAGAGGGCTGGTCAACGATCGCGGAAGAAGAATTCCTCCGCCGTCCGACGCAAGAGCCATTCGCGATCTTCATTGGTCAGGAAGTTCAAACGCGTCCGCACCAGGTCGATGCTGTCGCGGTAGGTATGGCCGCCCACCACCTGAAACGGACAATCGCTTTCCCACATGCAGCGCCGCGGCGTGAAAGCCTTGACGACGGCCTGAATCAGTGGCGCCAGATCCGTGTAGGGCGCCTGCCTTTTGCCGAGGGCGTAAAACGCCCCGATTTTTACCATCACGCGCTTATGGACCGCCATGGCGCACAACGCTTTGACGTCCGCTTCGCGGATCGTGCCGTCGGCGCCGATGCGGGCCATGTGGTCGATAATCACCGGCGTGTCGGGAAAACGCTTGCACATGCGGTCCAACTCCGGGAGGGCATCTGGATCGATCAAGCAACTCATCGCTTGATTATTCTTCGCTCCCGCGGCAAACATCGCCGCGTAACCTGGCGGTTCCAACCACCGCGCCGGCGGAAGGTTGCTCAACCGCGGCAAGATGCGAAACGCTCGCACCCGCTGTTTCGCCAAGGCCGCCATCTCCCTCTCCGGTTCCTTGCCCAGTGGATTGATGACCGCTGTGCCGACAAACACGTCCTTGTGCAAGGCGATCATGTCGGTCATGTATCGGTTGTCGAAGCCGTAAAACGACATCTGAATGAGGTTGATGCGGTTGACGCCGTTAGGCCGGGTGTGCTTGAACAAATCGTCCGGTGTGAACGAACGAGGGTTCATATCTTCGCGCTTGTAGCCGGCGGCGAGAGGATAGTGGGCCAAGTCCGGGGTCCAAATGTGGACGTGTGCGTCGATGTAGTTCATGGCAATCCTCGGTCGTACTCTCGGGCCAGCAACTCATCGCGGTACGCAAACAGCGCCGGCGTGCCGCCGGTATGAAGAAAGACCAGCGGTCGGCCGTCGGCTATGCGTCCGTGGCGTACGTCGTCGATCAGCCCGGCCATCGCCTTGGCGGTATACGACGGATCGAGCAAGATGCCCTCGGTACGGGCCAACAGGTCGATCGCTTCGCGGCCGGCGGAAGTCACGGTGCCGTAAGCTGGACCGATGAAATCCTGGCTGATGTCCACATCGGACGCGCTGACTCGGTGCGGCCAGCCCAACAGTTCCGCCGTTTGATTGGCGACGTGGGCGAGGTCTGCAGGAGTATCCCAGGGCCAACGGATCGGGGCGATGAGACGTATCCGCCACGTTACGCCCAGGACCGCTTTTCCCAACACCAGCCCCGCTCCGGTGGCTCCGGCCGCCGAGCAATAAACCGCCGCCGGTTCGATGCCCGCGGAGCGAGCTTGCTCGACGATTTCCGCCAAGCAAAGCACGTAGCTGACCGCGGCCCGCGGCCGGCCCGAATGGCGGTCCCAGACGTAGGGCCTTCGACCGGCGCGGCGCAATTCCTCCGCCTTGGCCAAGAGCAATTCGTCCAAGGGCGGACCCATCGGCACGTCGACGATGTGGACGCGGGCGCCCAGGAGATGATCGAGCAACAGGTTGCCCTGGATGTCGTCGTTGTGCGCTGCTCGGGTGAGATAAAGATAGCACTCTAGGCCGAGCTTGGCACAAGCCGCGGCCGTCTGACGACAATTGTTCGACTGAGTGCCTGCTCCCCAAACGAGCAGGTCGGCGCCTTGCTCCAAAGCGTGAGCCAACAAAAACTCGTTGTGGCGCGTCTTGTTCCCACCCATCGCCATGCCGGTGCAATCGTCGCGCTTGATCCACACGGGCGGCGCTCCGATCGCCTTGGAAAAACGCGGGGCCGGTTCCAGCGGTGTCGGCAAATGGGCGAGCGGCACGCGCGGCAGGCGAGCGGCCGCGTGCCGAACGTCATCCGGAGTAAGTACGGGATACCCCATGGCAGAAACCTTGCGCCGGGCCGGTGGGGTCAGTGTATGTCGCCGAGCAGCGGAATCCTATACCGTGGTCCCGTTGTCGCTAAGTTCGCCACCATCCCACGGCTGCACCGGCCGTTGTCTTGCCGGCGCGACTGCGAAAAAGCTACCATAATCACAGACACAAGCTTGGTACGAGCCGGGTATCGCAAGCGAGGAACGCATGACTTACCAGCACACTTTCCGCCGCCATAAAACGCGCGAGGTCGGCGTCGGTAACGTCGTCATCGGCGGTGACAACCCGATCGTGGTACAATCCATGACGACCCCGGACACGCACGACGTCGAGGCGACGGTAGCGCAGATCCACCGCTTGGAAGAAGCCGGCTGCGAAATGGTGCGGGTTACCGTTCCCAAGCCGCAAGACGCGGCAGTGCTTGGGGAGATCAAACGCCGGATCAAGATCCCGCTCATTTGCGATATCCATTTCGATTACAAGATGGCCCTTGCCGCCCTCGATCATCCCATCGACAAAATTCGCATCAACCCCGGCAATATCGGCGGCATGGATCGCTTCCGCGCGGTCGTCAGGAAGGCGAAGGACAAAGGTATCCCGATGCGCATCGGCGTCAATGCAGGGAGTTTGGAACGCGAATTCGCGATGAAATACGGCTTTCCCTGCCCCCCAGCCATGGTCGACAGCGCTTTGCGGTACATCGAGATTGCCGAATCGCTCGGCTACCGTGATCTCATCGTCTCGCTCAAATCCAGCGACGTGCTCACGGTCGTCGAAGCGTATCGTTTGTACGCCAAGCAGGCGAATTATCCGACGCACATCGGCGTCACCGAAGCGGGCAAACCGCCTTATGCGGTGATTAAGACCGCTTGCGGTTTGGCCCCCATTTTGCTTGACGGCATCGGCGACACGATCCGTGTCAGTTTGCTCGGCGATCCTGTGCCCGAGATCGCGGCGGCGTTTGACATCCTGCAAGCTACCCAGCGTCGGGTACGGAAGCCCGAGTTGATCGCCTGTCCCACCTGTGGTCGATTGGAAATCGACTTAGAAGACATCGTGGCCAAACTCGAAAAACGCCTGGCTGGGAAGAAGACGGCCATCAAAATCAGTGTCTTGGGGTGTGTG
>JANWVS010000358.1 GCA_025056835.1 Gemmataceae bacterium
GGCCCCGCCCAGCAACAGTAAGCGCCACTGCCACAGCTCACGCAGCGCCGGCGGCAAGGGAAGCCAACCCCGATCAACAGCCGTCACCAGCAGCGTCAGCGGCAGTGTCACGAACAGCAAGACAACGACGTAAAAGGTGTAAATCGCTTGGCCGTCCGAGGTGAAGGCCAGCTCCCAGAGATTGCGCGGGACAAGCCTTAACGAGGCAGCGTCGCGCTCTTGATACCAGGCGAAGAACGACGTCGCCAGAATCACCAGCAACGAGACCGGGGCGATGCACGCTACGATGTCGACGCGCAGATGCCACTTGATTTTCCGGGCATACTCGCGGGCAGACGGCGGCGCTTTGGCTGGATCAACCGCGGCCGGCGGCGGCGCATTGGCATCGGTCGGCGCCGCGGCGGTTGCCGGAGGGCGGGCGTCTACCGCGGCGGGCGGAGATGGCGCCGCGGCGGCGCCGCGTGGTCCATCGCCGGCGGCCGATCCCGTTGTCGGCGCCGGCCCGCGTACCTCCGCGGGCGGCGGCACTGGCGGCATGACCATGGGAGGGGCAAGCGTCGGTGCTTGCAGCTTGGCACTGCACAACGGACACTGCACGATCATTCCTGCGAACCGGTCTTCGACCGTCAACCGCCTCTGGCACGTCGGACAAATCAGGTCCATCGCCTTCGCTGCCTTCCTCATTGGCGCGGCTTGCGCCAATCTCTGGGATTCATGCGCCCGCCTGCTGGCGCAGGGCCGCAGGCAAATAATCTAGCAAATCCGTGGCGATCAGCCCCACTTGACCGCGAGCAGCGGCCGCGAGGTCGCCCGCCAGGCCGTGGCAATGGACGGCGCAGCAAGCGGCGGCGAAGGGTGCCAGTCCCTGGGCCAGGAGTGCCGCCAGCACGCCGCTCAACACGTCGCCGCTACCGGCCGTGGCCATGCCGGGATTGCCGGTGGCGTTCACGAATAACTGTCGGCCGTCGGTCACGACCGTAGCGTGTCCTTTCAAGACGACCACCACGCCATGCTGGCGAGCATAATTGGCGGCCGATTCGCGCCGTTGGGCCTGGACAGAGGCCACGTCGGTTTGCAGCAGGCGGGCGAATTCACCCGGATGAGGAGTGATGACCACCGGCCCGCCGTGCGCACCGAGAGCGCCGCCGTCGGCAGCAAGGTTGTTAAGGCCGTCGGCGTCGAGCACGAGCGGCTTGGTCCACTGGGCAAGAAGGTTTTGCACCAGGAGCGTCAGGCCGCGGCTACGTCCCAACCCGGGTCCGAGGGCGATGACGTCGTTGCCGGCCGTGCGCAGGGCCAACTCGCGAGGCGTCAGGGCGGCGAAGCGTCCGGCGGCGTCTTGCGGCCAGCCTTCGGTCATGAGGCACGGGTTGGCCGTGGCCGCCAGCGGTTGGACCTCCGCCGGCACCGCCAGCCGTACGAGACCCGCGCCCGCGCGTAAGGCCGCGCTGGCGCTGAGCACGGCAGCGCCGCTCATGCCGCGGCTGCCGGCGATGACGAGAACGCGGCCGAAGGTTCCCTTGTTGCTGTCGGGCTTCCGCGGCGGCAATGGCGGCAGGCCGTCGATAATCTGCCAGTCCGAAGGTTGCATGCCCTACCCGGCCAAAGTCGGTTTGCGGTCCGCGGTCTTACTTCTTATACTAAACTTCTCATTGCTACCGGAGCGACGCATCGCAGCCCGGGACCGCAGGACTCGAGCGGGGAGTTTGCCAAGGACCATTCGGCGCTGACCCATGGCCCATCAGCCTGTCGATTCCCTGAAGAATCGTTCCTTTATCGGCTTGATCATCGCCCAGTTCCTGGCGGGGTTCAACGATCAGGCGATTCATGCTTCGGCGATGTTCTTCGCCCTGCATCAGCACGCCCTGACCGAGGCCGAAGCGATTTCGCTCATGCCCATCCTTTTTTTCGCGCCGTGGGCGATTTTCTGCACGCTCGCCGGCTATTATGCGGACCGCTACAGCAAAACGGCTACTCTGCGTTTGTGGAAGTTCGCCGAGATCGTGATTTCGCTCATCCTCATCGGCGGTTTCGTGCTCGGGACAAACTACCACCATCCCGCCGGGCCGTGGATCGTGCTTGCCACTGTGTTTCTCATGGGCATGCACGCGGCGTTTTTCGCCCCGGCCAAGTACGGCGCCATGCCCGAAATTTTGCAGCCGCACGTCCTCTCCCGCGGCAACGGCATCCTGGAATCGACCACCTTCCTCGCGGCCATTCTCGGCACCGTCACCGGCGGCGCTCTGTCGTGGTGGTTTAGTGGTCGGGAAGTGTGGATCGGTGTCGTCCTGTTGGTCTTGTCGATCATCGGCTCCGTTGCCAGCCTGTTGATTGCGCCGCTGCCCGCCGCCAACCCCCACCGGCCGTTTCCTGTGAACTTGTTCAAGCCGCTGTGGCACAACCTCAAGGTGCTTCTAAAAGCCAAGCCGTTGGCCTTGTCGGTGCTGGGCATCGCGTTTTTCATTTTCATGGTCGCCTACATGCGGCAAACGATGTACATGCACGGCGAGACGCGCAACCCGCGCTGGGATGAATTTACCACCAGCCTCGTGGTGGCTGCGGTGGCCTTGGGCGTGGGACTTGGCGCCCCCTTGGCCGGCCAGCTATCCGGCGGCAAAATCGAGCTGGGGATGGTTCCGCTGGGGTGCCTGGGGATGATCGCGGCCACTGTCGTCGCCGGCATTTTCATCAACCACACCGCCGTGCTGGTCGCCGCCCTGATCGTCATCGGTTTCTTCAGTGGCTTCTACATGGTGCCGCTGTACACGCTCTTGCAACACCGCGCTCCCAAGACCAGCAAGGGCGACCTGGTGGCCACGAGCAATTTCATCAATGTCGTCGGAGCGATGGCGGCGTCGTTGCTTTTCTATTTCTCCGTTCTCGGGGCCCGCTGGCTGGGGGTCAGTCCCGAGGTCGCGCAAACCGATCGCTTCGCCGTCGGTGTCCTTGTCGACGAACCGGTCTTCGACAACGGACATCTGGCCCACGTCGTCATCCGCGACGACGATGGCGCGGAACACGTATTCAAGGCCAAGAAGTACCTCGACGAATTTGACTTCGCCGTCATCGAGTTCGACGACAACCTCTTCCACGCCTTCAGCGCCAATTTTCGCGCCGGGGATCGCGTGATCGTCAGCCATTATGCCCTGCGCGACGTGGATCATTACTATCTGCGACCCGAAGGGCAGCCGCTTCGGGCGGTCTATGACAACGAACGCTTGCCGCGCTTTCTTTTCTTCGGCGCCGCCGGCATGACGTTGGCCATTCTCGTGCTGCTGACGGCCAAGCTGCCGGACTTCTTCGTGCGCATGCTCTTTTGGCTGGCGAACGTGCGCCGTTTTCGTGTCAAGGCCATCGGCATGCACCACCTTCCGACCGACGGCCCGGCCATCTTGGCCACGAACTGCGATCGTCTGGAAGCGAGTTTGCAACTCGTTTCAGCCACCGATCGGGCCACGCTGTTCGTCTTGTGCGAATCCCCGGAACAGCGCGAGGCCGCGCCGCTGTTGCGGGCGCTGGCGCAGCGTTCGAGTCTCGTCACCCTCAATGGCTTGGCCGATGCCGACATCGCACAGGCTTTGCGCCGCGCCGAGGCGGTGCTCGCGGCCGGCAACCTCTTGGCAGTCACGGCCGACGGCGTTGTCCATCC
>JANWVS010000359.1 GCA_025056835.1 Gemmataceae bacterium
TAGTCTCGCCGACCTGCCGAGCTACCAGAACAGCCGCAGATAGTAGATTTTCGGCCACACGAAGAAGAGCGCCACTCCTGTCACGCTGGCAAACAGCACGAGTACGCTCCAGCGCAGCCAATCAGGTGTCGGCTCGCTACGTTCCAGGACGATGTTCGGTGTTGCCGTCGTCGACGAACATTCCGGCACCGTCGACGCAAGGATGCCCGAATCGCCGAGGCGCGAGTGCAACGGCGGCACGGCTTCGGACGGAAACGTTCGCGTCTGCGGCGCAGGTGTCCGCATGGGAGCGGAACTCGCCAGTTTCGCGGTGTCTTGGTGACTACAGTTGACCGTGTCCAGCAGCAGGTCGCGAAACTCCGGCCGGCTGCGCAACGGTTCGAACGGCCCTGTCTTGGATCGTGCGACCTTGACATTGCTGCCGTCGCCCAGCAATCCGCGGCGCAACGATTTGCGGATCCCCTCGGTGCTCCCTTTGACGGTGTGAATGACGTCGTCCTCGTCTTTGTAGTACATGTACCACACGTCGACCGGGGCGATGCCGGATGCCGAAGGCGCTGCCATTTTGCGCGTGCCGCGGCCTGTCAAGTCTTCGATGAATTCGCGACAGCTGGCGGCGCGCTTGGCGGGGTCGCTGTCCATCGATCGGCGGATCGCCCAATCGACGCGATCTGATAGGCTCGGCATCAATTGCCGGGGTGCGGGCAATTCGTTGTGTAGTTTTTTCATCCAGGCGTCGAGCGGACTGAGCGATTTGAAGGGCAATTCGCCGGTGACCATGTGGTACAACGTGGCCGCCAGCGAGTAAATATCGCAGCGCACGTCGGCTTTCTTGGCGTTGCGGAATTGCTCTTGGGCCATGTAATGCGGCGTGCCCAGGCCACGGCCGGTCCGGGTCAGATTGAGATCGGTGTCCAGTTCCTTCACCAAGCCCAGGTCGGTCAACTTCGCGATGCCCTCCTTGGTGATCAGAATGTTGTCCGGCTTGACGTCGCGGTGGATCAATCCCTTTTGATGGGCCTTGAAAAGGCCCTCGGCAACCTGACAGATGATGTCGATGGCTTCTTTTTCGCTCAGGTGGTGAACTCGGTCGAGACGTTGGCCCAACGATTCCCCTTCGACGTATTCCATCACGAGGTACGGCACGTTGCCTTCCCGACCGAAGTCCAACGCCTTGACGATGTTAGGATGATCTAGTTCGCGAGCAGCAGAGTATTCTTGCTCGAAGCGCTTGAGAAAGACTTGGTTCGACAAAAGATGTGGCGGCACCACCTTGATCGCCACGATTGCGCCCGTGATCCGATGACGCCCCTTCCAAACAGTTCCCATGCCTCCGACCGCAATTTTGCTCAGCAAGTCGTAACAGCCGACGCTTGTCAATTCCAGATTCGTCGCCACGGTTTCCGCCGGCATGACGCGAGGCCTCTTCGACCGATTGGGTCACGGGTCGCTCCTGACTGTATTTTGCGTCGATTCTGCGCGATTGTCAAAAACGATCAAGTTCGAATTGTGTGATATGAACCAATGTATATACTAAATCGCCATGATGCTCGCGCGATCACCGTCACCGACGACCTGGCGGCACAGTTGGAATTGGCCCATCGTGTCGATTCGTCGAGCCGTGTGGATTACTCTGGCGTTGAGCGTTTCGCCGACGTTCGCAAGCGAACCCGCTCAACGCCCCAATTTCGTTATTCTCGTGGCCGACGATTTGCGGGCCGATGTGCTCGGTTGCTACGGCGACCGACTCGCCAAGACGCCGAACCTCGACCAGCTGGCGGGGCGCGGCACGTTGTTCCGCAATGCTTTCGTTACGACCTCGATTTGCTGCGTCAGCCGGGCGAGTATCATGACGGGACAGTACGCCCGCCGGCACGGCATCCACGATTTCAAGACCGATTTTAGCCCCGCCGCCTTCGCCAACACTTACATGGCCTTGCTCAAGGCTGCGGGCTACCGTATCGGCTTTATCGGCAAATACGGTGTCGGGACCAAGATGCCCGAGCAAAACCAATTCGATTTCTGGAAAGGTTTCCCGGGACAGGGAAATTACTTCGACAAAGACACCCCTCTGCACATGACGCGCCGGATGGGGGACCAAACCCTCGAGTTTCTGAAAGGATGCGACCGGGCGAAACCCTTTTGCCTGTCGGTAAGTTTCAAAAGTCCTCACGCCCAAGACGGTGCCGAACGTGAGTTTCCGCCGGATCCGGCCGACGAGTCCGAATTCAAAGCCACGGTCTTCCCAACGCCGCGCACGGCATCGGACCGATGGTTCCAGTTGCTGCCCGAACCGGTTCGTCAGTCGGAAGCGCGGAAGCGATGGCAGCGCCGCTTCAGTACGCCGGAGAAGTTTCAACAAGTTGTCGCCGATTACTACCGTTTGGTGACGGGCATGGATCGCGAAATTGGCCGGATCGTTGCCGAATTAGCACGGCTTGGCTTGGCCGACAACACGATTCTCATCTTCACTTCCGACAACGGTTTTTTCCTTGGCGAGCGTGGTTTGGCCGACAAGTGGTTCATGTATGAAGAATCGATCCGTGTTCCGTGCCTCATTGTCGATCCGCGTTTGCCCAGGCCGCGGTTCGGTCAAGCGCTGGAAGCGATGGCCCTGAACATCGACTTGGCCCCGACCATCCTCGATTATGCCGGCCTCGCCGTTGCGCCGGCCATGCAAGGCAAGTCGCTTCGACCACTCATCGAAGGCAAGGCGGTGCCGTGGCGACACGATTGGTTCTACGAACACCATACCTTGCCAAAGATCATCCCCCCCAGCGAAGGTGTGCGCACGACCCGGTGGACGTACTTGCGATGGGTCGGTATGGAACCAATCGTCGAAGAGCTTTATGACCTCGCTAATGATCCGTTTCAAGAACACAATCTGATCGGCGACGACAAGCACCGCGTCACGCTCGAACGCCTGCGCCGCCGTTGGGCCGAGCTGCGGCTGGAGGTACAATAAATCATCGAGCGGAAGCCACGGCTGTCAGAAGACAATCGCGTAGCGCCGACTTGCCGAAAGACCGTTGGCCTAATAGACTTATGCTCATGGCCAAAGAAGAAGCAATGCTGTTTCAGGGCAAGGTTACCGCTGCCCTGGCAAATACCCAGTTTCGTGTGAAACTCGACAACGGCCACGAAGTCGTCGCCCACATCGCCGGCCGGATGCGTAAACACTTTATCCGCATCCTCCCCGGCGACATCGTCACCGTCGCCATTTCGCCTTACGACATCACCAAAGGACGCATCACCTTCCGCGGTCCGCTTCGTCAGGCGCAAAAGGAAGCTGACGAAGCGGGCAACTGACCGCTGCCCTGGCCGCGGCCCCCGGCCGGGGAGGCTGCCCATCGCTTCTACCTCTTGTAAGTCCAGCCAGCCGAGTCGATAATTCTCCTTAATCGCCGCGTAACACCGTCTTTCCCCTCGAGGCTGTGAAATGTTCCGCGCAACTGTCGCACTGATGGTGCTCTCGTTCTGGCTGCCGACTTTCCTGGTCCCATCGTGGACCAATCCAAGCGTGCTTGGCCAAGCCCCAACCAGCGAGGCCATCGACCGCAAAATTATCGAGGAAGCCAAGACCGGTTCGGAACTGATGGCAAACCTGCGATACTTGAGTGATGTCATC
>JANWVS010000035.1 GCA_025056835.1 Gemmataceae bacterium
CAGGGCAATACCGGCCGTCAGCGCCGTCATCAACACCGGGGCTAAACGTTCCAGACTGCCGCGGAGCACGAGTGCCGGCGTGAAGGCCTCACCTTCTTCCTTCATTAAATGAAAGTAATGCGTCACTAACAGGATGCCGTTGCGAACGGCAATCCCCCCTAACGAAACGAAGCCGACCAAGCTGGCCACCGTCAGCGATTGACCGGTACAGGCCAGCGCCACAACGCCGCCGATGAAAGCCGTCGGAATGGCGTTGAGGATCTGGAGCACGATCCGCACCGAAGGATGAAGGATCAGCAACAAGACAAAAATGCCGACCAGGGCCACGCCAGCCAGCACGGCGATCAACCGCGAAGCGGCACGCTGGCTCTCGAATTGTCCGCCGAATTCGACGGTGTAGCCGACCGGCAAGTGCAAGTCCCGCCGCAACCGCTCTTCAATCTCCGCCACGGCGCTGCCGAGATCGCGGCCCAAGACGTTGCAGCGGATGACCGCCCGACGCCGCGCATTCTCGCGAAACAATTGATTCGGCCCTGCCGCCGCTTCGGGAAAGTCGGCAACGTCTCCCAGCCGAATGTGACCGCGGCCGTCGGGCAATTCCAGCCGCAACTCCCGCAACCGGCCAACGTCGCTGCGCTGCGGCTCTGGCAGCTTCACGACCAGGTCGTACTGCCGCGGTCCTTCCAGCACGCGCGAGACCGCGGCGCCGCCGACCGCCGTGGCCACGAAGTCGGCCACCATGGCCCGGCTGACGCCAAAGTGTGCCAAGTCGTCGGGCCGCAAGACCACGTGCAACTCGTCGGTCAAGACTTGCGGCTCGATGACCGGCGTCGTCAGGCCCGGGACCCCGCGGATCGCCGCCTTGGCCTGTTGCGCCAGTCGCCGCAGCGTCGTCAGATCATCGCCATAAATCCTGATGGCGATTTGCGCCGAAACACCCGAGAGCATGTGACTGATCAAATGCGCCAACGGTTGCTCGGCTTCGAGATCGACGCCCGGCAATTCGTCGCGCAGCTCCCGCAGCAATTGTTCGAGCAATTCGGCCCGCGTTCGCCCCGACTGGGGATTGACGCTGAGAATGTATTCGCTTCGGCTCACCGGATCGGCATGTTCGTCGAATTCTGCGCGGCCGGTGCGGCGGATAAAATGCAAAATCTCTCCCTGGGGACGGTCGAGAGTCTTCCTCATGGCCCGCAAGCGGGCGTCGATCACTTCCGCGACCTGGCGTGACGCTTCCAACGACGCGCCGGGGGGCAACGTCACATTGAGCTGAATGCTCCCCTCATCGAACGGCGGCAAGAAATCGCTGCCGAGCCGGGTCAGTTGCCACGCCGCCAAAGCGACGCCTAGCCAGGTGCCCGCCAGCAATTTCCCGGCATGGTTCATGCTGAAGCGAACGACCCGAGCCGCCGCCCATTTCAATCCTCGCACGACCAAAGTCTCGCGCAGACGGCGCTGGTGGTGCGGTCGGCCCAACAAAAAGTACGACAGCACCGGCGTAACCGTCAGCGACACCGCCAGCGAGGCCAAGATGGAGACGATGTAGGCCACGCCCAGCGGCGCGAACAAACGCCCCTCGATGCCGGACAAGGCGAACAGCGGCAAAAACACGAGAATGACCACCATCGTTCCAAACACGATGGCGCTGCGGATTTCACGGCTGGCTTCATAGACGACACACAAAGCCGGTCGCGGCTGCGGCAAGGCCCAATTCTCCCGCAAGCGGCGATAAATGTTCTCGACATCGACAATCGCATCATCGACCAGTTCGCCCATGGCCACGGCGAGTCCGCCGAGCGTCATGACGTTGATCGACAACTCCCGCCCCGTCGCCAGGCCGATGAGCCGGAAAACGATGGTCGTCACCGCCAGCGACAATGGGATGGCGGTGAGCGTGATGAAGGTGGTGCGGAAGTTGAACAGAAACAAAAAAAGGACCACGATCACCAGGCCGGCCCCCAGCAGCAGCGCTTCGCCGACGTAGTACATGCCCCGGTCGATGAAACTTCGCAGTTGAAAGAGCTGGGTGTTGATGGCCAGGTCCACAGGCAAGGTCGTCTCCAAGTCCCGAAGGACGCGGGTCACTTGCTCCGTCAGCAACCGGGTGTCGGTATGGGGTTGCTTGACGACCGTGATGACGACGCCGGGCAAGCCGTCGACGGCGGCGTCGCCGCGTTTCGGTTCCGCCCCGACTTCAATGCGGGCCACGTGCTCCAGGAGGACGTGGCGGTCGGTCTGCGTTTTTACGGGAAGGCGCCTGAGGTCGTGCAGGATGTGGTGCGGCGACGGGCCTAGTCGGCCGAGCACGCGAATCGGCCGCTCCTTCGCTCCCTCGGTGGTGAAGCCGCCGCTGGCGTTGCGGTTGTTGGCCGCCACGGCCTGTGCGACCTGGTGCAAGGTCACGTCGTACTCCAGCAGGGCATCGGGATCGACTAGGACCTGGTATTGCTTCCGTTCACCACCGAGGACAAGAACCTCGGCCACGCCGGGAATTTGCAGCAAGCGCGGCCGAACGAGCCAATCGGCGGTGCTTCGCAAGGCGATTTGCTGCTGCAAAGGCGTCGGCAGCGGCACCTCGTAAGCCCGGCCAGCCACGACGACGCGCAGGCGGCGATCGCGGTCGCCTGGATCGCGTTCCGGAGCGACTTCCGTCCAGCGGTCGATGGCGACAGCTTGCCACGTTGCCACATCGCGGCGATCCACGACGCGCCACGCCAACCACGGCGAGGCACGGTCGGCAGCGCCGGTATCGGTCCGCTCCAGTACCAGCTCTGAATCGCCGACGGGATACAACTCGCCGCCGCGCGGTCCGTGCCGGCGGTGCAGGCCGACAATCATCATCTGCCCCATGATCGATGACGGCGGCGTCATTTGCGGACGAATCCGCTCGGGCAGGTCTCCGGCGAGCGTTGCCAACCGTTCCGCCACCACCTGGCGGGCCGCGCGGATGTCGGCGCGCCAGTCAAATTCCACAAAGATGATGCTCAATCCCAGCGTCGCTTGGCTTCGGACTGCCTGCACGCCCGTGGCCCCCAGCAAGCGGGTTTCGACAGGCTGCGCCACCACCGTTTCCACTTCCTCCGGGGACATGCCGGGGCATTCCGTCACGATCACCACGCGCGGACGATCGAGATCGGGAAAGACGTCGATCGGCATCGTGGTCGCCAGATAGCCGCCGTACGCCAACGTGCCGACCGCCAGGAGCAGCACGAGCGAGCGATAGCGAAGGGACCAACGGATGACGGCGTCCAACATGGCTTGCACCCGTTACTTGTGGGCCGAGTTGGCGTGGATGGAGCCGTCCGCGTGCATGTGAAAGCCGGGGGGCAGGCCACCGGCGCCGGCCGCGAGCGCCCGTTGCAACGCGACGGCCCCGTTGTGGGCCACCCAGACGCCGGCAGGCACGCTGCCGTCGTTGGCGACCACGACTTGGCGGCGATCCTCGTGAACGACGTGGACCGGCTTGCGCTCGAACAGGTCGCCGTTTTGCCGAAACACGTAGGCGTTGGGGCCATCGCGCACGACGGCCTCGGCCGGCAGCACGAACACATCGTCGAGTTTGGCCACCGGTACGTACACACGCACCTTTTGTCCGGGACGAAAGCGCCACAGGTGAAACGTCCGGCCGTTTTTGACGAAGCTCCGCGATTGGTTGGCCAGGGCCACATAGTAAGCCAACGTCCGACTCGCCGGGTCGAATGTATTGGCGATATGGCGGATCAGCAGAGTTTGGTCCAAGGTCGGCCAATCGTCGCCGTCGCGTTCGAGAAAGTCGAGGTGGATGGGCCATCCTTCGCGCGCGGCTCGTTCGATCAACGGAGCTTCGTGGCGGAAAGCCCGTCCCTCGACCAACAACGTGCGATGGTCGGACAGCAAACACAACGATTGTCCTGCCTGTACCTGCTGCCCCAATTCGACATTCCATTGCTGAATTTCCCACGTCGGTTCGGCGGCAAGGGGACGCGGCGCGGCCGTTGTGCGAATCGGACCGGCCGACGGTGCGGCGGCGTCGGCAACGGGTTGGCCGACGCGGACGTCGATCTCGGTCGCGAACGTGCCCTGGGCGATGGCGTCGATTTGTCCCGCCGTCAGCCCGCGCGTCCGCAGATCGGCACGGTAGGCCTGGGCCGCGACCGTTAGCCGCCGGAGTTGATTGTCGACCTCAACCAACTTAGCTTCGGGAACCGCGGCGATGACGTCGGGGCTGGTGAGGCGTTTCTTTTGCTCCTGGACCAGGAGGATTTCCTGACAGGTCTTAAACAACTCGGTCTGCAACTGCTGGGTCGTCTCGCTCAGGAGCCGCAAGGTGACCAAGGTATCGCCAGGTTGGACGACGTCGCCTGGGAAGTGATGGACCTTGGTGACAACCCCGGCGACCGGCGCCACGATGTTGCGGTCGCTCTGGGCGGGCCGGTCCACGATCATGCCGGGGGTTTGGATCGTTTGCCAAAAGGTTGTCGGCGTCAGGGGCTTGACGACCAAGCGAAGGTTCGCTTGCGCCTGGGCAGAAAGCTTGATCGATTCCGCCGTAAGAATCGCTCCGTGCGTAGCTTCGTCGTCGTCGGACGGCTGCCGCGTCAAGGGATACCAGGTGCGATACACATCCCGAGCCAGGAAACCCACGGCGGTGCCGCCCGCCGCCAACAGGATGCCGCACACCAGGTTGCCGATCGCCTTGCTTGTCATGGTTCGTGCCTCGTCATCGGGATCGTAGGGCCTATTGGGTAGGCACGGTCGCGGGCCAATCTTCTTCGAGCAACAGGCCGGCGATCTCGCTTGCTGCGCGCCACGCCTCGCCGAGCGAACGAACGTAGTCGAGGGTGGTCTCGGCGAGGTCGCGTTCGGCGCGAAGGACGCGCAGATATTCAAGTTGTCCACCTTGGTACGCCTTGCGGGCCAGCTCGAAAGCCTCGCGGGCCTTGGGAACAACGACCGTGCGGTAGCGTTCTGCCCGCTGCCGCGCCGGGGCATACGCCGCGAACGCCGCCGCCAACCGGTCCGTCAAGTCGATCTCCACGCGGCGAACCTGTTGCACCGCTTCGCCGAGCTGGGCCTGGGCTGTTTGCACGTTGCCCTGGTTCCGGTTCCAGACCGGCACCGGCAGACTGATGCTGACTCCGGCATCGTGCGATTTGTTCTGGTATTGGCGGATGTAGGCGGCGCCGACGGTGACGTTGGGCACCGCTTCCACCTGGGCCCGCTTCAAGATCAGCTCCGCTTGTTCCACACCGAGCTGCGCGGCCCGCACGTCGGGATGATACTCGATCACAAAGCGTCGCGCCTGCTCGAGGTCGTAGTCCGGCGGCAACGGCTCCAACGCTCCGACGACATTCCCACCGGGAAGCCGGCTCAATCCCACGGCCGCGGCGAGCTTCCGCTGCACGGCCGGCAATTCGCGCCGCGCGGCATCGCGCTCGGCCCGGAAGCGCTCGAGTTCGATTTCTAACTGGATGATGTCGAGTTGGGTCACGTCTTGCTTCGCTTCCCGAAGCTTGACCGCGGCGGCCACGATCATCTCGCCGACCTTGACCAGCTGTTCGAGGACTGCCAGGCGCTCCTTGACCGTGAGGTACTCGTAATACGCTTGGCGCACCGCCGTGAAACGGGCGTAGCGTTCCGAAACGAGGGCCAGGGTCGCTTGATCGACACCGCGCAGCGCCGCCGCCCGGCTCAGTCCCAGCTTATTGGCCGTCACGATTTCCTGGGTAACCCCCGGCAAGGTGAGAATGCCCGCCGTACCGGTGCGGTCGCCAAGTTCGTCGCCGCGGAATTCAATGCTCGGATTGGGGTACAAGCCGGCCTGGAGCGCCCGGCCGCGCGCCGCCTCAATCGCCAATTCCGCTTGGGCCAAGCGCGGATGGCGGGCCACGGTCAAACGGAGCAACTCGGCCAGGGTCAACGACGACTCGGCCGCGATTCCCGCTGGATGGTCGGTCGGTTCATCGGCCGTGCGCAACTCGCCATCGTCGGCCAAGCGTGTCGTTGCCCACGGCCGCTCGTCGTCGGGTACCTGGGCGCGCGGGATGGTCGAACATCCCTGCATCCCCCCAACCAGGAGCAGCGGAACCGCCGTGAATAAGCGATACGGCCAAGAACTGACCATGAAGCACGGCCCCCGTAACGGCGACACTTGCAAACGGGCAAAGGCCAAACGATCATCGCGTTGCTGTCAATCGACTCACCGGCTGCACCGCCGGAACTTGGCGGCCCCGGGCGGAACCCGTACGGTGCGCCTCGATGGAGAGAACTGGTCGCCTCAGAGAAGCAGCACTGCGAATTGCAAATACGCCGGACAACACCGCGACCGCCGGGGCGGATCATGAAAGCTGCACTGCTCGACCGCCGTTTGAGTCTGCCGGCGCATTTCTTGCGGCCACAGCGCGATCGTCCACACCGGCAGTTGCCCTAGCTCGCGGGGCGCGCTTTCCAGCAACCAACCATCGAACAGAGCCTGGGGCAAGAAGATCACATCTTCCCGCTCGCTGCTCTGCGGCAGTGCCCCCGGCGGATCCCATTCGTCTGCCGAGGAAACAGGCTCGGCGGCGATGCCGTCCTCGTGTCGCTGGCACGGGCACGGCGTCGGCCCCTCGTCGACGCGACGGCTCGGCTCCCCTGGGATCGCTGACCAGTGGATATGAACATGAGGCGCGCGGCCCTGGTCGCCATCACGACAGCAGACGGTGGCCGCCCAGGAGGGCAAGGGCATGATCGCCAGGAGGATCCACGATACGGCACGCCGGTACATACTATTGTTTACCTTCGGCGAACGTGCTGCTTCAAGTTTAACAAATTTGCCGAGGATGTAAAGTGTTCGGCCTGGGGATGGGCGGCGGATGATAGCGATTGTCGGCGTTGTGGAACCCGCGGCGACAGCTCAAGGTAGTGCGATTGTAAGCGCCGCGAAGTTGGAAAGAACTGGCCCGGACCTGGGAATTTGTGCGTTCGGTCAGTGCCGCAGGTCGAAATCAGCCCTGACGAGTTGATTTCAGCCGCGCTGTCCGGAAGGAAACTGCGCACCATGATTCGGCACGCTTGTGTTTGCTGGTTGCTGCTAAGCGGCACAACTGCGGCGTTCGGCAATTCGATCGCCCAAGAATGTTTTGAAGAACTGTCGTTCGATTTCGGCGCGGTCCCGCGCGGTCAGCAACTGACGCACCCGTTTCGCATCATCAATAAGACCGGCAAGACCTTGCAAATCGGCCAAGTCCGCTCGTCATGTAATCGCTGTTCCGCGGCGCGGGTCTTGCAAACCTCGCTCGGACCCGGCGAAGAGACGGTGCTTGTCGTGCAAATGTTTGCAGGCGCCTTCGTTGGCCCCAAGGAAGTGACAGTGTACGTCCACTTCGTCCAACCCAAAGCGGAAGAGGTGCGCATCAGCGTGCGCGCCAATAGCCGCGAAGACGTCTTCTTCAACCCCGACGCTTTGACCTTCGGTAAGATCAAGCGCGGTACCGGTGCCAGCCAGTCGATGACCATCACGTTTTTCGACCCCGCCGTCAAAATTCTCGAAGCCAAGTGCGACAGCAACTATGTGCAGGTCGCCGTCAAGGAGCTTAAGGGCAAGGGCGGCGAATCTTCGTATCACTTGGAAGCCAAGATTCGCCCAGACACACCGGCCGGCAAGTGGTACTCCGACATATGGCTGACGACCAACCACATGGCGATGCCGAAGCTGCGCGTGTCGTTGACGGTGGAAATCGAAGCCGCTCTGTCGGTCAGTCCGTCGTCGGTTTCGTTAGGGGCGATTAAGGCCGGTGCGGAAAGCGATCGCAAGGTGGTCATTCGCAGCGCCAAGCCGTTTCGCATCGTCGGCATCACCGGCACCGACAGCCAACTTCAGGTTCGCGAGGCCAAATCCGAGAGCAAGACGGTCCACATTCTCACCGTCACCGTTCGTCCTCTCGTGGTGGGCGAATTGCGGCGTACCATCCGTGTCCAGACCGACATCCTGAACGGCGGCGACATCGAATTTGAAACGGTGGCCAACATCGTGCCATGAGGTGGTCCAGGCAGTTTCGCGGTGCTCGCCGACGGGCACGAAACCAGGAAGCGAACGCCGCGGCCAGGGCCTGCCAGCGACAAATTCCGCCAGCCCAAGCCTGGCGTGGGCTTCACAGTTTCGCGCCGCCGATGTAGACTTCGCGAACGTGCAGATCGCGATTGAGGACGACGAGGTCGGCGACCTTGCCGATCTCGATGCTGCCGATTTCCTTGTCGGCGCCGGCGATTCGTGCGGGCGTCAGCGTGGCCATGCGAATGACGTCGACCAGCGGGGCGCCGGTGAGGGCAAGCATGGTGCGGACGCCATGGTCCATGCCCATGACTCCGGAGGCCAAGGCTTTGCCGTCGGGCATCAGGCCGACGTCGTCGCGGCGGAGGATAGGCTCGCCGCCGTCGCGCGGACCAAAGACATATTCGCCGTCGGGCATTTCCAAGGCGCGGTTGCAATCCGTGACCAGCGCCAGCGCGCCGGGGCCTTTGATCTTGTAGGCCAGCTTGAGCAGCTCCGCCGCCAAATGTTTGCCGTCGGCGATGACTTCCGTGCTCAAATCGTAAAAGTAAAGCGTCGCCTCCACGACGCCCCCGCGCATCGGATAGGTTTGTTCCTGTCGCAGGCGAGCGCGGTCGGACATGGCGCAGAAGAGGTGATCGACATGGGTGATGCCCCAGGATCGGGCGGCTTCCATCTGGGCAAAGGTGGCGTGGGTGTGGCCGGCGTTGCAGCCGATGCCTAGCGCTCGGCAGGCGCGGACAAATGTCTCGGCGCCAGGCAATTCCGGTGCCACGCTGGCCCGACGAATACAGCTGCCGAAGGAGAGGTATTCGAGATACTCGTCGGGCCGTGGCGGGCGAATAGCCGCGCCCGGATGGCAGCCGCGTGCTTCCTTGGCGAAATAAGGGCCGTAAAAATGGGCGCCCAGGATGCGGGCCCCGCCGGTCGGCGGCAGTTGCCCGGCCCGCTCCGCGGCGAAAGTGGGGCGCCCCGTCCCGCCGAGCGCTGCCGCGGTGGCCGAAGATTGCGGCGGTGTGCACAGGTTGTGGCACACCCGCAAGAATTCCATATGCTGCTCATGGCGAGCCACGGTGGTCGTCGCCAACAAGCTGGTCGTGCCATGGCGGGCGTGCGCCTGGCAGATCGCCCGGAACGCTTCTTCCGTGGCGTCCATGAAGTCGTGGCCGGCCCCGCCGTGGACGTGTAAATCGACGAACCCCGGCACGAGAAAGCCTTCGTTGAGATCGACGACGTGCGTACCGTGCGGCACGGTCGCCGCCGTCGAGGCCGCGTCGATCGCGCGAATGTAACGGCCGACGACTTCGACCTGGCCTTGCTCGAGCAACCGATCCGGCAGAACAATCGTCCCATTGGTGAACAGAAAACGCATGAGTCACCCTTTTCCGGCAGGCGCTATTATGCCGCACCGTGGTCGGCTTGAGAAGCGGAAAGCGCGCGGGTCAGACCGCGGCGCCGGTGCCGGTGGCGACGGCTGCCGAGGGTTGTTTATAATGGAGCGTAGCCGCTTTCTTCGAGAATTGCATGCGCATCGTTCATTACCCCCATCCGGCGCTTCGGCATCCCGCCAAGCCGGTGACTTGTATCGACAAGCAGCTCCGCCTTCATATCGGTGCGATGAAGGAGTTGATGTACGAAGCCAAGGGACTGGGGCTGGCCGCGCCCCAGGTGGCCCTGCCGTACCAGCTGTTGGTGATGAACGTTACCGGCGATCCGAACAAGCCCGAGGCCGAAGAGGTGTATCTCAATCCCAGGATCATCGAGCGCCGGGGAATGATCGAGGACGAGGAGGGCTGCCTCAGTTTTCCCGGGTTGTACCAAAAAATTCGCCGCTCGAAGACGGTGAAGATCCAGGCCTACGACCTCACGGGCCAACTCGTGGAAAAAG
>JANWVS010000360.1 GCA_025056835.1 Gemmataceae bacterium
CATTCAAACAGCTGTAAGTCGAGGGCGGAGGCGGTTTCCGACGCCGGGTGCCATTGCACCCCCACGCAAAACCAATTCGGGTCGAGCGCTTCGACCCCTTCGATGACGCCATCGGGCGCCGTGGCCGTCACGCGAAACAGCTCCCCCGGCGTCTTGAGGGCTTGATGGTGGTCGCTGTTAACTCGGATTTCGCCCTCGCCGTAGATCTCCTCCAGCCGCGAGTTCGGCTTGAGCAACACCAAGTGCCGGTGCGGGCCGGAACAGGACGGATCGTAGTGCGGCAGTGCCCGCGGCATCTCGTCGGGCAAATGCTGGATGATCGTGCCGCCGCAAGCCACGTTCAACTGGTGCAGCCCCACGCCGATCGCCAGGATCGGCAGCCGACGCTGCAAAAGTTTGCCGACCAACAGGCGGTCGCTTTCTTCGCGGCGCGGCGGCATCGGACGCACCTGGCGATGCGGCACCATGCCCAGGCGGCGCGGCTCGAGATCCAGGCCGCCCGTCAGGATAAAACCATCGACCTGGTCGAGGAAGTCCTCGATTTCCCCGGCGCGGGCATACGGCGGCATGACGATCGGCAACCCCCCGGCGGCCAGCACCGCGTCGACGTATCCCGGTCCTAGGCGCAACACCGCCGGCGTCGTTTTGGTCGCTGCTGCCATGTCCATGTTGAGGCCAATGATCGGGCGTGTGCGTCGGCCCATCCTTCTTCCTCCTTTTGCCTCGTTCGACTTCCGTACACAACGCGCGTGGTCCTTCGGCGACATGGCGGGGCTTATAGTGCAAGCGGACACGTCGATTCAAGGCCGAAACACCCACACGAGCCGGCAGCCCAGGGCTGTTCGGTGGCGGAAGGGGTTAATTTTGCGAACCAGCCGGGCCGGTCTGCGGCCTAAGCGTAAGAACTTAACGCGCAAGCGAACAGCGCAGCGGCAGCCGGCGCGCCGCGCTCGACGGTCGGGACGCCCCGGCGACCTGAACTTCGGAACAGTTCCGATTACTGCGCCCGCGCCGCGCAGGTTCTTGCCAATTTTTCCGAATTTCGCGCCTGCTCTTGATGGGCAACGTGAACTAAGCTAGCATAGACAGGCAGAAGCACCCGTCTTGTCCAAGGCCTTGCAAGCAACCATGCCCCCAACTTTACTGGCACTCACGGAAGGCCCGAACATTGCGGTGGACAAACCGATTTTGTTCATCGGCCGCGATCACGAATGCGATGTGCAAATCCCTTCGCGCAAGATCTCGCGGCGTCACTGTTGCGTCGCCCAGGTCCACGATTACCTGGTGGTCAAGGATCTGTTCAGCACCAACGGCGTCCGGATCAACGGCATCCGCGTCAGGGAAGGGTGCCTGCGAGCGGGGGACGAATTGACGATCGGCAACTTCCGGTACAAGATCCAGATGAACGGCGAGGACGCGCCGCCGGCCGCGGGGTTTGCGCCGGCGCCTGCGCCGGCTGCCGTAGGGCCGAATCCCCCGCCGCCGCATCCCGTGCCGGCGGATCCCTTGGCATCGTTCGAGAATCCCGTACCGCTCGCGGAAGGCCAACCGGCAGGCCCGGTTCCCCAAGGGCTGCCGTTGGTGTTGCCGGTCAACGCCAACTCCAATCCACCCGGTGTGGGGTTGCCGGTGCAGGGTGATTTTCGCGCCGGACCGCCGCCGAAGTAAACGGGGCATCGCGGGGCAGGGTGCGACCACTTAGTCGCTGTCGGGCACATGGAGCTGCTCCAAGCGCCGTATCAAGCGTGGCCGCCAGATGCCTAACAACTCCGCAGCGCGGGTCTTGTTTCCCTGGGCCAACTTCATGGCCAACTCCAACAGCCGGCGTTCCACCTTGGCGAGGGTATCGTCCAAGGCAAGTTTTCTCTCGACGACCGGGGGGCCGGGGCGCAGATAGTACGGCAAATCATCCACGCCGATGCACTCCGACTTGGCCGCGCGGCCGGCCGCGGTGAGAACGTCGAGCAGCTCGATGAAGTTTCCCGGCCAATCATGGCGGCGGAGCAGTTCCAGGGCGGCAGGAGCGATCGCGCTGCTGGGCAGGCCGGCACCGGTGCGTAGGCGCTCGAGCACGGCGCGGACGTGGTGGGGGAAATCGGCGCCGCGTTCGGCCAAGCTCGGCACCCGGATGCACAGCACCGCCAGGCGGGCATACAGCAGCGGCAGGAGCCGGCCGGCCGCGGCGGCAGCGTCGAGATCGGCACTGCTGGCGGCCATGATGCGGACGGCGGCGCCGTCGTCGTCCAAGCGCCGCAGCACCAACTCTTGGACGTCGCGCGGCAAACGCTCGACGTTGCGCAAGTAAATCACGCCGAGCCGCGCCGCCGGCGCCGAGGCGAACACCTCGGCAAAAACCGCGGCCGGAAGGCGATCGTCCAGGCTGGCGAAATTCAGGTCGCGCCGATCGCTGAGCTGATGAACGGTGCGCGCGGTCCATTCCTTGCCGGCGCCGGGCGGCCCCAGCAGCAGCACGGGTGCGGTTGTCTGGGCAGCGAGACGAACTTGGTCGAGCAGCCGCCGAAGCGCCGGAGCGTCGTCGCTCCAAGGAGCGAGAGCATAGAGCTGCCGCTGGCGGGTCTGGATTTGCACCAACTTTTCCGGCAGGGCGGCGTGGGTCGCTCCGACTTCGGAGCAGACACGAATTTTCCCGAGCGTCGCCAGCACGCCCGCTTCGTCCGACCAGGGGAAAAAGTCGAGGTCCCACCACTCGATCTTTTTGCCCGGGGCGCGGCGGCGCGTCTGACACGGCCGCCCTTGGCGGGCTTCGCTCGGCGGCGCCAAGGCCGCTAGAATTTGCTCCAAGCGCGTGGCGCTGTCAAGGTCGGCGCGGCGCCGGCACACATGGCCGCGCACTTCGGCGAAGCTCAGCCCGGTGACGCTCTCCCAGGCGCGATTGACGAAGACCACCCGCCGTTGCCGATTGAGCAAAAACAAGGCTTCGCTGGCCTGCCGCCACGAGCGTTCCCCGCGGCTGCCGTGCGGCGGCACGGAATCGGATGTCGCTTTGGACGATGGTTCCGCCATCGGGCCACGTTCCGCAGGGAGGCAGCCACCGCCTCAGCGGGAGTCGATGAACGCCGCCACGAGAAACAGCACGACGCCGATGCCGACGAGAAAAGCGAACATGCGCGACCCCCAACGCAGGGCCTCGTGAAAGATCATGTTCCAGCGATCGTGGCGCGTGGCGCTATACACCAGGCTGACGACGATCAAGAGAAGCGGCAGCTGGGCATACATCGCCAGATCGAAGTTCATGCTGTCGCCTCCTGGGAAGAGCGATCCCCGGTCGGTTTGGGTGGGGCGCCGGGCGGCTCCTCGCGAAAAGCCGGACCGGCATAGGCGTCGTAAATCACCAACAGGTTCAACACGCCCGCGATGACCGTGTAGACCCATCCGAGATCGAGCATTTTGTCGCCGGCGACCCAAAGTTGGTTGATCGCCGCCTCCGACGGACACCGCTGCCAGTTGTACCAAAAGGGGTCGGGGACGCGGCCGTCGGGGTGGTTGGGGTCGTCGATCATCGGCACCGGCAGTTCAAAGTATTGCCACAGCGCCGGCCAGGCGCTGACGCCGATCCAGAATTGGCCCGCGAAGTGCCAGCGTTGGTAAATGTTGGCCGGCAACTTG
>JANWVS010000361.1 GCA_025056835.1 Gemmataceae bacterium
CGTCTTCCTTGGTTTTGCGCTGGTCGGCGAGGAAGTGGGCCAGCTCTTGAATGCCGAGGATGAACGCCGGCCGCGTCACCCGCAATTGGGCCGTCTTCGGATCATGGCAATCGAGACACGAGACCGGATGGTCGACCAATGTGTGGGCCTCGTTCCAGTCCATGGCGCAGACTTCGCGAAAGCCTTTCATGACGTCGCCTTGGCCGATCTTGCGGTATAACGGCATGACCGAACTGTGGCAGTGCAGGCACGATCCCGGTTGATTGACGACGACGACGCGCTGGGTTTGCTCCTGGTCTTTGAGCATGTAGGCATGGCCGCGCAAGGCCCGATAGTCTTTGCTGAAGGCATAGCCGGCGAAGAGACGGATCAAGCGGGGATCTTCGGCGAGCTTGTCAATGGCTTCATTGCCGCCGTGCCGGGTGCGCTCCATGTCCACGGTGCGCACGTAGCCGTCGTACTGCCTGGGGAAGTTGCGGCCCCACAAGGCGGGATCGACGCTGGTTTCGTCCAGCTCCACCAGTTGGACAAAGCGCTCGTCGCCTTCGCGCTGGCGGTCGCGAATGTTGAACAAGAGCGCGACGACGCCGAACGTCAAACCGGCGACGACGACGATCGTCGCCGGGTAGAGCAGCTTCGCGAACCTGCTTGGCGAACTCGGGGTATCCGTCATGGTCAGGTCATCCTGTGATCATAGCCACCTTGGCAACTCTGCCGTCGCGCAGCGCCTCAGCGCGGCGCACCATGCCCGACGGCCGCATGGCAGCGTACGCAATGGTTGGAGACATCGGCGAAGGCGCCGTGGTGGGCGAGGTCGGCCACGAGCGCCCCATGGCAGCGGAGGCAATTCTCTTGCAGCACGCGGGCGTTCTTGTCGTGGATCCGGATCGGTTCGTGAAAATCCTGCAGGGTGAAGCGGGTCGAGTGCCAGAAGCCGTTCTCCGCCTTGGCGAGCCACTTCGCCAGGCCGTGGGGCGGCAGATGACAGTCGACGCACGTCGCATGGGCGTGATGGCTGGCTTTCTGCCAGCTATCGTATTGCTCGCGCATGATATGGCAGTTGACGCACGCCCGCGGATCATTGCTGAAGTACGACGCTCCTTGAGCTTGCCAGAAGGTGTAGGAGCCGATGCCTCCCAAGATGCCGACGAGAGCGCACACGACCAGCGCCGGGCGGCGGCTGCGGTGGCTAGGGGACCGATTCGGCATACGCGATCCGAGTTAAGGTTCCTTGCTCCAGCGGCGGCCAATCGCGCCGGTTCCGTGGGCAGCCCCGGGAGCCATGACCCTAAGGGCCGAGACACATTCACCGGCTTGCCGGCAGGTTACGTGCCCGCTTCCATGGCTGCCAGGTCTCGCGTGGTTTTCACGACGGTGTCGGGATTGAGCGAGATACTGTCGATGCCGCACTCCACCAGAAAACGGGCAAATTCGGGATAGTCGCTCGGCGCCTGGCCGCAGATGCCGACTTTGCGGCCGCAGGCATGGGCGCGGCGGATGACCTCGGCAATCAGGCGTTTCACGGCTGGGTTGCGCTCGTCGAACAAATGGGCAACGATTTCGGAATCGCGATCCAGGCCGAGCGTGAGTTGGGTGAGGTCGTTGGAGCCGATCGAAAAGCCGTCGAAGATCTCGGCGAAGTCTTCGGCGAGAATGACGTTGGCGGGTATCTCGCACATGACGAAGACTTCCAGCCCCTGTTCGCCGCGGCGCAAGCCGGCCTCGGCCAGGACCGCCAGCACTTTCTTCCCTTCCGCCACGGTTCGACAAAAGGGCACCATGAGCTTGACATTCGTCAGCCCCATCGTTTCGCGGACCTTTTTCATGGCCCGGCATTCGAGCAAGAAACCGTCGCGATAACGGGGATCGTAATAGCGGGAGGCGCCGCGGAAACCGAGCATCGGATTCTCCTCTTTCGGTTCGAACGTCTCGCCGCCGATCAGCCCGGCGTATTCGTTCGACTTGAAGTCGGACAGTCGGACGATGACGTCCTTGGGATAAAAGGCGGCGGCAATCTGGGCCACCCCTTCGGCGAGCCGATCGACGAAGTAATCGGTCTTATCGGCATAGTCGGCGGTCAGCTCGCGAATGCGCTCTTTGGCCGGCCCCTCGGGCAGGGTATCGAAGTGAACGAGGGCCAGCGGATGGACCTGGATCGAGCTGGAGATGATGAACTCCAACCGAGCCAGGCCGACGCCGTCATTGGGCAGGGAGGAAAAGGAAAAGGCTTGGTCGGGGTTGCCGACGTTGACCATGATCTTGGTTCGCGGCCGCGGCAGGCTGCCGAGATCGAGCGTTTGCCGCTCGAACTTGAGGAGGCCGTCGTAGACCGTGCCGATTTCGCCTTCGGCGCAAGAGACGGTGACCGGCCGGCCGGTGGCGAGACGCGCCGTGCCGACTTGCGTGCCGACGACGCAGGGGACGCCGATTTCGCGGCTGACGATGGCGGCATGGCAGGTGCGGCCGCCGCGGTTGGTGACGATCGCCGCCGCCATTTTCATGGTCGGTTCCCAATCGGGGTCCGTCATGTCGGCGACGAGGACTTCGCCGGGTTGAAATTCGGCCAGGGCCTCGACGTCGCGAATGACGCGGGCGTGGCCGGCGCCGATCTTTTCGCCGACGGCTTTACCGGTGACGAGGACCGGGCCGCGCTGAAGCAGCCGGTAGGTCTCGACCGTGGCCTTGCGGGCCAGGGCATGGACGGTTTCGGGGCGCGCCTGAAGAATGAACAGTTCGCCGGTCAGTCCATCCTTGGCCCATTCGATGTCCATGGGCGTGGGCCGACCCTGGACGTGGCTGTAATGTTCTTCGATGAGGCAGCCCCAGCGGGCCAGTTGCAGCACGTCGTCGTCGGTGATGCTGAAGCGGCGGCGTTCCTCGACCGGCACGGGGACGACGCGCGTGCTCTGACCGCCGCGGCGGGCGTAGACCAGGCGCTCTTGCTTACCGCCGACGACGCGCTTGATGATCGGCCGGCAACCGGCGCGGAGTGTCGGTTTGAAGACCAGGAATTCGTCGGGATCGACGCGGCCCTTGACGACGCTCTCGCCGAGACCGTAGGCGCTGTTGATGAGCACGACGTCGGGGAAGCCCGTTTCGGTGTCGAGGGTAAACAGGACTCCGGCGGCGCCGCGGTCGGAGCGGACCATTTTCTGGACGCCGATCGACAGGGCGACGGCCAAATGATCGAAGCCCTTGTCAACGCGATACGAGATCGCCCGGTCGGTAAACAGCGAAGCCAGACAGTGCCGGCAGGCGTCGAGCAGGCTGCGTTCGCCGCGGATGGCCAGGTACGATTCTTGCTGGCCGGCGAAGCTGGCGCCGGGCAAGTCTTCGGCAGTGGCGCTGGAGCGGACGGCGACATCGGTGTGTGGTCCGTATTCGGCACACAGTTGGGCGTAGGCTGAGCGGATTTGGTCTTCCAGGTCGGCCGGCAGCGGGGCGTTGAGCAGCAATTCGCGGAGGTGTCGGCCTCGTTCGGCCAGGTCGGCGAGGTTGCGCGTGTCCAGACCGGCGAGGGCGGCGCGAATCGCTTCGGTGAGGCGATTGCGGCGCAAGAAATGCCGATAGGCCGCGGCGGTGATGGCGAACCCGTCGGGGACCTTAATGCCGTGCGGCGTCAGTT
>JANWVS010000362.1 GCA_025056835.1 Gemmataceae bacterium
AAGTCCAAGCCTGCGATTCTCGACGAGTTCAAGCTGGCCTCGCCCTTGCCCCAGCCGATCTCTTCGCCGATCACCAACTATCGGATCATTCGCCGGCCGCGGCTGACCGGCGACGAAACTCTCAAGCTGCCCGAACGCGTGATTATCGACTCGACCATGATGCTCGCGATTCAAAGCGTGCTGGGCACGACCTACGCCGGCTACCTGCCGCAGCCGACGGCAACAACCAGCGCCAACACTCATGGCTACGTCGACATCATGTTCAGTCCGTCCGGATCAGTCATGAACGCCGCCGGCGACCGCTTGATTATCTGGCTGCGGACCGAGCCGATCAACTCGATGGATTATACTGCGATCGCCGCCGGCGATTTGTTGCCGCTTCAGGTGTACCGCGACCATCCGAGCTTAATTGTGGTTTATACGAATTCAGGGGCGGTGGAGTCCTATGAGGTGGTCCGCGGCCCGAACCCCTATGCCAAGGTGCGTTGAGGAGTGGGAATCATGTCACGCCGCCAGGGCGCCACGTTGGTCGAAGTTCTCGTGGCCATCTTCATCATGGGGATCGGCCTGATGGCGCTGTTGACGCTATTTCCGCTGGGCGCTTTTCGAATGGCCGACGCCATTCAAAAAGAGCGGGCGGCCCAAGCGGGCACCAATGCCGGCAGCATCGCGGCTGCTGGACAGGTACGAACCGACCGTGTGGTCGCCAATCGGATGCTGGGCAGGGATGCTGTCGGCAATCAGATCTTGCCCGTGCTGCCCAACTGGCCGGAGGGGCCGAGTTATCCGGTTTATGTCGATCCCTTGGGCGTCCTGACGACGGGCGGAGCAGCGGCCCTGGGAGGCACCCACGTGGCGGGCGCCATGTTGTTGCCAACCAACACACCCGTGTTGCCGCGGGTGGCGCCGGGGTTTCTCACCACCCGTCTCGATGCCTTGCGTTGGTTTACGTTGCCGGACGATATAAGCTTCGAGTCGGATCCGACGGTCACGGCGCCGCGATTTCTTGGCCATCCGAAATACGTGATCGCGGGCACGATCGAGCGTGATTATCGTTATTCGTGGGCTTATCTGGTGCAGCGGCCGCGCGCAGCGGACGCGAACGTCGTCAACCTGGCGGTGGTCGTCTATGCCGGACGGGGCATGAGCCTGACCGGGAACCTGACACTGCCGGAATACAGCTACGACGGCTTCGCCGGCGGGGTGAGTGAAGTGGTGTATGGGCTGGGGTTGAACACGGTGCGGATTCGCTATGAGTATTTCGGCCATTACTTGCCGCAAGTCCGGGCCGGCAGCTGGATCCTCGACCTGTCGGTGGTGCGCAACGACATCCACGCCAACTTCCACCGGGTGACGGGCGTGACCGAGGGGGTGGAAATGATCGGCGGCAAGGGTTATGCCTACGTCGACCTGGAAGTGCAGCAGCCGTTTCGAGGATTCCCCGTGCCCAGCGCGGTCTTGCCAGCCGCCGACCCCTTCACCGGGCCGACGCCGGCATTTCCCAACGACCGCGCCCGCGTGGTCATCTTGGAGAACGTGGTGGAAGTGTTCGAGCGCGGCCTGGGTCGCGGTCAATAGCCCAAGAGGAGCCAGGCCGAGAGGCGGTACAGTGGCGACATTATCAACATTGGCGACAGCAAATAACGCTGGAAGGATGGGTGAGGCATGAGAATGCACATGGCGCGGCGACAAGCACGATGGGGCGCGGCTCGACCGGCGTTCACGCTGATCGAATTGCTGGTGGCCATGGGGCTGACACTCTTCACCATGCTCATCTTGACCCAGGCATTCGTCACGGCGCTGGAGACGTTCCGCGGACTGAAAGCGATCGGCGACATGCAGGCCCGCTTGCGGACGGCGACGGCAATTCTTCGGGCGGACCTCGGCGCCGACCATTTTGAGGGAAAACGCCGTTTGAGCGACGCCGACTTACCGATCAATCCGCCGGTGGAAGGTTATTTCTGCGTGCGGCAAGGCTCAGCGTCGGTGCTGGAAGGAGTGGACGCGGAAGGGCAGGAGTCGGTGCGTTCCATTGACCATGTGCTGGCCTTCACGATCCGCCTGCGCGGCAATCGGCCGGAAAATTTCCTGACGACGCGAGACATTCCGACATTTCCTCCCGGCAACCCGCAGCGCTGGTCGCCGCTGTCGCTGTCGAGTACGAATTATTTCAACCAGGATCGCGATGCCTTGTTCAACCCCGGCGGGCCGCCGAACTGGCCGACGACCAATCCCTTCAACCTCGCCGGCAACAAACATCCTGAACCGGACATCTACGCCAGCCAATGGGCGGAGGTCGCGTACTTCCTTGTGCCGACGGGAACGACCAACGACGTCAGCAATCCCGCTTCCGGCGGGGTGCCGCTGTTCGGGCTGTTTCGCGGGCAGCATTTGCTGGTGCCCAACAACTTCGAGGCCAACAAGCCCGACTCGGTCCGCGGCAGCAGCGACCCCTGTTTTCAGACGACGGTAAATGACGCCCTGGTCAATGCACCGTATTACTACGCGGGCGTTAGTTGCTATCCGCGGCCCAACCCGGTCAATCAGTTGTACTTCAACAGTCCGTCCGACCTGGCCAATCGCACGGTGACGGGGGCGTTTCGCACGGCAGGGATGGACCAGCGCGTCATGGCCGGCTTGGCCAACCCGGCCGTGCCTTTGCCGTTGCCCAGCGGCGCCTTTCCGCCGGGCACCGCGCCGGGTCGGCCGCCGCGCGGTTCGACGTTGGTCGTGCCCAACGTGGTGTCGTTCAACGTCCAGGTGCTTTATCCCGGGGCGACGGCGTTCACCGACGTCGCGCCGTTGCAAAATGTCAGCGCCGTCATCCGACTTTATGACACGACGCTTTTGAGTGCCGCCGGCTCGCCGATTCCTGCCGCTCTCGGCCGGATCGTGGCCATCAAGATCACCCTGCGCGTTTGGGATGATGCCACGAAATTTTCGCGGCAGGTGACGGTGGTGCAGGACCTGTAATGCGGAACTCTCTGGAGAGAAGCCATGATCTACAACACCCAGTTTTGCTCGACCCGGTCGCGGCGGCGCGGCATCGTGTTGCTGGTCGTGCTGGCCTTGCTGGTGTTGTTCTCCGTGGTGGGACTGAGCTTCGTGTATTACGCCGAGGCAGAAGCCAGTGCGGCCAACGTCAACATGCGCGCCCAATCGCCGCTTGTGGCGGACGTCGATCCCGAGGCGCTGTTGAAGTTTTTCCTGGGACAGTTGATCTTCGACGTTCACGACACGCCGCCGTTGGGTCCTTCGGCCGTGGAGTACCGCCACCATATCGGCTCGGCGTTGCGCGGCCACAGCTTGGCGCGGAACATGTACGGGGCCGCAGCGTTCATCACCAACCAGGCAGCGGCGCCGGCGACGCTGGTCAACACACTCAACGTCACGCCGTTCAATGGGGTGTCCCGCGATCCGCGCGATGGCGCTGCGACGATCATCGATCCCTACCTGGGCCAACCGGTGCATCAACTCATCAACCATCAGTATCACAAGTTCGACGGACCAGCCTATTTCGGCACGCCGTTCGAGTTCATTCGCGATCCGGAATGGTATGGACTGAAGCCGCGCGACAGCTCCGTGGGGGCCAACTGGTTGGCGGTGCCGCCGGCCGCCTATCCG
>JANWVS010000363.1 GCA_025056835.1 Gemmataceae bacterium
CAACGCCGCAGCCGCAGCCCCATGGCCAAAGCTGCGCCGCAGCGCTCGCATTGCTTCGCCGTGGTATCCAGGCCGCGGCGCCTTTATTCCCCTTCCAGGTCGCTCGCACGCCAGTCGGTGACGAACATATGGCCGGGTTTGTGGGTTATCATCCATGGCGGGCGGATCGCCATAGCAACAGCTTGCGGCGTCACGCCGCAGGCCCAAAACACGGGAACCTCGCCGGGCCGAATTGTCACCGCATCGCCGAAATCGGGGCGGTTGACGTCGGCGATGCCGATCGCCGCCGGATCGCCGATGTGGACCGGTGCGCCGTGCGCCCGCGGGAAGCGGCTGCAAACTTGAATCGCACGGATGGCTTGGGCCGGCGTCATTGGCCGCATGGACACGACCATCGGGCCGCGAAACACACCTGCCGGGCGGCACGGGATGTTTGTGCGGTACATCGGGACATTGCGTTGCTCCTGCAAGTGGCGCACCGGCAAATCTGCGGCTAAAAGGGCCGCCTCGAACGTGAACGAGCAACCCAAAAGAAAGCCGACAAAATCATGGCGCCAGATAGAACATACTTCGTGCGGTTCCTCAACCAAGATGCCGTCGCGCCAGACACAATAGCGCGGCAAGTCGGTGCGCAGATCAGCGCCCGGCGCCGCCGACTTCGGTTCCGGATCGCCCGGTTCCGTCACATCGAGCAGCGGACACGGCTTGGGATTGCGTTGGCAGAAGAGCAAGAAGTCAAATGCCAGATCGCGCGGCACCACCACGAGGTTGGCCTGGACATAGCCCAAGGCCAAGCCCGCGGTTGGCGACGTCCACGCTCCGCTGCGGCATTGGGCTCGAACCTGCGCCCCTGTGGCAACTCGTAGCTCCATCGCTGACTCCGTCGGACTCGACGGATGGTTTATTTCACGAGCCTCCAGCCCTTGGCGTCGGCAACCAAGCCGGTATGGCCCTTGTAGCGCTCGAATTCGGTGTGCATGGCCTCGATGGTGTCGAAGTAGCCGACCAAGTGGGCCGCACTAAACGATTCCCCCGCCTTGACCGGTTTGCCGTGGACCTCTTCGATCAGGACGATGATGTTTCCCGGCCGTTGGCTGCACCACGCCTCGTAGACGACCGAAGGCTCCAACGTCATACCGGCGAGCCATGGGCCATCGGCGCCGGTCTTGGGGTCGCGCAAGCGATACGCACGGATGAAATGATCGGGAATCCGATGCATGTCGCGGCGGTAGCCGAATTTCAGATCGGGTGGAAACGGCTCGTAAAACTCACGGGCCGGAATGCGAATTCCTTTAGGCCCGCTTAAGTAGCTCAGATAAATCTCACTGAAGGTGTCGCCCTTGACGTGGCGCACACAGCCGGGCGTGTCGTTGCGAAGAAACATCTCAGGGGAATCGTTGACGCTGTCGATCTTATCCATCAACAGAAAGTAGCGCTGGCCTTGTGGAAACACGACAAGTTGAGTCCACCGCGAGCCGGCCTTGCGGCCGGGAGCAGCATATTCGAACTGATAGGTGGTCCGTACCGCCACGAAATCCTTGCCGCGAATCACCTCCGGCTGCACCGGCTTCATGCGATGACACAGTTGAGGGCCTTCGACCATGCGCTTGCGATGGCTGCTGCCGTGCGCCATGAGGGTGTAGTGCCTACGGCCGGGGTCGGTCTCGTTCTCGTACCAGGAGTATTGGCTGACGCCGTTGCCGTCCTTGGCAAAGATTTTCGGGTCCCAATCGGCGTCGCTGCCAGGTTCCATCAGCCAATCGACGACCATAAGGCCATCGCCGACTTCGCGGAAGCCGGTCGCCTTGTCGAGAAACGAGCCTTTTTCGATCCCTGTCATCCAGTGTTTCGGGTTCTTCTTCGGGATGACCGCTTCGAGGCAATCCGTTTCGATCTTGATGGCGCGGTCGTCTTCGATGACGCGCGGCCCGTCCTCGGCGGCAACGGAAGGTAGGCCAAACGCGCCGCCGAGCCAGATGAAGATCAAGCTCCAGCGCGGTCGAAACCAAATAATCCTTTGCAACATCAATAGGATCCTCATTGCGACATTCCTTGACATGGTATCACTTCGATTGACCATTGGCCGGTCGTTGAGCAACTTCGGAAACGACCAACGTGAACGGTCCGACTTGTTGCGGATCGAAGGTCGTGGCGATGATCTTGAAATTTCCGGATCGTCGCGCGGTGTAGACGATTCGCGCATTCAGATCACCGCCGCCATCGTCGTCGAAAGCCAAGACAACACCGTCCAGCGTTTCGAGTCGCAAGAAGGGATCCAGTCCTTTTGTGCCGTCATGGTTCATCTCGATGACGTACGTTGTGCCGGCGTCGAGCTTGACAAAATATTCCTTGTAGTGAGCACCCACTGTTTTTTTGTCGGTCTTGTCTGCGGGCGTCAGCACATCGGCTACCTTCAGGACGGTATTACCCTTGGCGATCGGTCGAACCGGCGGTCGAGCGGCGAGTGTTTTCGGGTCGGGCAGCGGTGCCTTGGGGTCAATGCGTCCGATCTGTTGCGGGTTGCCGGCGTCGCGAGTCACTTGAACATTCCAGATAGTCTTGACGGTCACTGCCGGTTGATGTTGCTCCGCCTGAACCATGAGTTGCACGTTGGCGATGAAACCGCGCTCGAGGTCGAACAGGAGATGGCCGTCCACATAGCCGCCCATGTCGCTCTTAGTTCCTCGGCCGCGGACATCGCCGACGATCTTGACCAAGGCGAAGCGATCCTTGTCGCGGACGCGGCAACCTTCGTAGGTACAGGTGAGGTGCATATCGGCCGACGGCGCTTGCCCGCCAGCGACGGCGCGAATCGGCACCTTCGCGGTCCAAGTTTCCAGCGGTTTCAATTCGTGCCGCGGCAGAGTGATGCCGACCGCCTCGTAGCAGTAAGTCAGATTATCGTAAACCGAGTTGATTTCTTCCTTGAGAGGCGCAGGCAAAAGGCTGATCTGGTACGGTCGGCCCCGGGGCGTAACACCACCTTGCTCGTTCATCTGAAAGCGGAACATCAATCGTTCGACGATGGCGCCAGCCAATGCGGCGAGGTCCGCGGGCTTGTCGGACGAGCCGCCGCGAACTCGGACAGTGCCGGGGTGAAGTTCGATACCGAAGCCGCCCACCGCTTGGTGCACGTGTTCGAGAACGGTCGCCTCGACGCGGCGAACATCGATGTCGTGGCGGACGCCCCGCGAGAACTGCTCGATGCGCGTGCTTTCCAGCACCACCGTGCGCTCGGGCACCGTCGCTTGGCTGAGTTTGAAAGTGGTTGGTATTCGTTCCAGCGGTGGTTCATCATTGAAAAGCACGGCGATCGACGGGGCCGACAAGCGTCGGCCTTTGTCGTCAACCAGGGTTGCTTGGAGCCAGACGGCGCTGCCGAGATTAATTTCGGGAAAATCGATGTCGGTCGTGACGATTCCGTCACGGATGGCTAGGCCGGAGTACTCACGTTCGTTAACGCCGGCCGGTCGCGGCGTGCCCGGCGCCGCCGCTTTCTCGGACCAAACCTCTAAATCGACGGACCGCAGGCGCTGCAACGGGTCGGAGATGTGCAGCTTGACCGGCGCCTTGACCCCCTTTTCTACTCGATAGGGCGTGCCGATCTCGGTTGACGTGATGCG
>JANWVS010000364.1 GCA_025056835.1 Gemmataceae bacterium
TGTGCCATTTACCGGACGGCGCGAACAACCAGAATGAGACGACCGAGAAACCGCATAACGTCTTCGGTACCCGACTCGTTCAGGTCCGCGGGGAACTACGCAAGGCCGGTAAATCGACCGACATCATCGAACGCCTTTACGCGATTGCGGACGAAGATGCCGACGGCGACGGCGGCCCGAATCTGTTGGAAATTTTCGCCGGTCATCTCCCAGGCGATCCCAACGACCGAGCCACGGCTGCCGAATTGGAAACAGCCCGGGCTGCCCTCGCGGCGTTTCGCTCGAAAAAACAGGACTATGCTTGGAAGCCGTTCGAAAAGGTTCAGCGACCGGCACTTCCAGACGTCACAGACGCTGCCTGGGCGAAGCACCCGATCGACCGTTTCCTGGCGGTCGAACATGCCAAGCACGGGCTGAAGCCGCGGCCGGAGGCGCCACCCCACGTTTTGCTCCGTCGCTTGTACCTGGATATGATTGGGCTACCGCCGTCGCCGGAAGAAACGACGGAGTTTGCCGCCGCGTGGGAAGCTGCGGCCACCACCGAGGTGCGCGACGCCGTCTGGAGCAAGGCGGTCGAACGGGTGCTCGCCAGTCCTCATTATGGGGAGCGCTGGGGCCGCCATTGGATGGACGTATGGCGCTACAGCGACTGGGCCGGTTATGGCAATGAGGTCCGCGACAGCCAACCGCATATCTGGCGTTGGCGCGACTGGATCATCGAGTCGTTGAACGCGGACAAACCCTACGACCAAATGATCGTGGAAATGCTCGCCGGCGATGAAGCGGCACCCACCGACCCCAAGGTGCTCCGTGCCACTGGGTTTTTGGTGCGCAATTGGTACAAATTCAATCGCGACGTTTGGTTGGACCGGATCGTGGAGCACACAGCCAAGGGATTTCTTGGCGTGACGCTCAACTGCGCGCGGTGCCACGATCATTTCTTCGATCCGATCACTCAGAAGGAATACTATCAGTTCCGCGCCTTTTTCGAACCGCATGATATCCGTACCGACCGTGTGCCAGGCTCGCCGGACATCTCGAAGGACGGTTTGGTACGGGTCTACGACGCCAAATTGGCGGCGCCGACCTACCTGTACGTCCGGGGCGACGACAAGAATCCGGACAAAAAAAATCCCCTGTTGCCGGCTGTGCCGGCCGCTTTGGGTGGTAGTCCTCTATCGATTACCGCGGTGACGTTGCCGCGCGACGCTGTTCGGCCGGAGCGGCAGCAATGGCTCATCGACGAGACCGTTCACGCTCACGAGACGGCGGTGAAGGACGCGGAAAACGCACTAGCAAAGGTTAAGGCCCCCGCACCAGGGGCGCAGGTGGATGCGGCCGCTGTCGAGGAAGCGGGGCTGATGCTCGACCTCGCCCGGGCCAAACTCGCGGCGCTGCACGCCGTTCTTGCCGTCGAGCAGTTGGAAGAAACGACGGCCAAGGGACCGGAATGGGAGCAAGCTGCCCAAGAGGCGGTGCGCCGCCAACGTGAGGTCAAGGTGCTGGAGGCAAAGAAAAACCTTGTGACGGCGCGACGGGCCGCCGCCGGGGCCGACGCCAAAAGTCAAGCAGCGCTTCAGAAAAAAGTCGACGAAGCCGCCTTGGCGCTGAAGAAAATCGAAGAGGAAGCCGCCAAGCCGCTGAATACGGCCTATACGAAACGTATCGTGTCGAACTATCCCGGCACGAGCACGGGGCGGCGGTTAGCCCTCGCGAAATGGATTGCCGACGAAGCGAATCCGTTGACGGCGCGGGTAGCGGTCAACCACATCTGGCTGCGGCACTTCGGCAAACCGCTCGCTCCCAATCCCTTTGACTTCGGCGCTAATGCCAAGCCGCCGAGCCATCCGGCGCTGCTCGATTGGCTGGCTGCGGAGTTCATGAACCCCCACGACAGCGCCGCCGGCGCTGAAAAACCGCCGCGCTGGTCGATGAAGCGCTTGCACCGCTTGATCCTGACGAGCCGGGCCTACCGCATGGATTCGACGAACGACGCCGGCAACGCGGCCAAGGACCCCGACAACGTGTATCTGTGGCGCATGAACGCTCGGCGCATGGAAGCGGAGATCGTCCGCGACAGCGTTCTGGCCGTCGCCGGACAACTCGATCGCACCATGGGCGGACCCGAGATTCCCGAACAACAAGGGCTGACAACCCGCCGACGCAGCATCTATTACCGCTACGCCCCCGAGAAGATGATGGAGTTCCTGACGCTGTTTGATTCGGCAAACGTCACGGAATGCTATCAGCGAACCGAGAGCATCGTGCCGCAGCAGGCCCTGGCCATGTCGAACAGCAGTCTCGTCCTGGCCCAGTCTCGGCTGCTGGCACGCCAGCTGATGAAACATCTGGGCGGCGTTGCTTCCGCGGAAAATGCCGCAGCCTTCACCCGAACGGCGTTTGTCCACATCCTGGGGCGAGCGCCGAATCAAGAGGAACAGTCGGCCTGCGAGGCCTTCCTCGCCCAACAAGCCACGCTATTGGCCAACCCGAAGGGCCTTACCGTCTTCAGCGGCGGCACCGCCAATGCCATAGCACCGGCCGCGGATCCCCAGCTGCGCGCCCGCGAAAGCCTGGTCCATGTGTTGTTGAATCACCACGAGTTCGTGACCATTCGTTGATTAAGGAACCGGTCATGCCATTACCACGTCGGTCGCTGCTCACCACCGAGGGCATGGGGCGAGCTCCGAATCGGGCCATGCTGCGGGCCGTCGGTTTCCACGATGATGACTTCGATCGCCCGATGATTGGCGTCGCCGATCTTTTTTCCGACATCACTCCCTGCAACGTCCATCTGAATCGGCTGGCCCGCAAGGCGGTGGAAGGGATCCGAGCGGCCGGCGGCGTCGGCCAACTGTTCGGCGCTCCGACTGCTTCCGACGGAATTCTGATGGGTCATCAAGGTATGCGCTACAGCCTCGTCTCCCGCGAGGTCATCGCCGATTCGCTGGAAGTCGTGGCGGGCGGCATGAACCACGACGGACTGGTCGCGGTCGGTGGTTGCGACAAAAACATGCCGGGCTGTCTCATGGCCATGGCTCGGCTGAACATTCCTAGCGTGTTCGTCTACGGCGGATCGATTTTGCCGGGCGTCAGCGCTGAAGGCAAAGACATCGACATTGTTTCCATTTTCGAAGCGGTCGGTCAATACCAGGCCGGCACGCTCGACGAACAAGGGGTCCACCACATCGAGTGCGAGGCTTGCCCGGGAGCGGGTTCTTGCGGTGGGATGTACACCGCCAATACGATGTCGAGCGCCATCGAGGCGATGGGCATGTCGCTGCCCTACGACGCCAGTTACCCGGCCGTCTCCGCCGCCAAAGAACGCGAGGCGTTCCTGGCAGGAAAAGCCGTGGTGCACTTGATCGAACAAGGCATCAAACCGCGCGACATCATCACCCGAAAGTCGTTGGAAAACGCTTACACCCTGGTGCTCGCTCTGGGTGGTTCGACCAATGCGGTCCTGCACTTGATGGCCATTGCCCGGGAAGCCCAAGTGGAATGGACGTTGGCCGACTTCGACCGCCTCGGCGATCGAGTGCCTGACTTGGCCGACCTGAAACCCAGCGGCAAATATGTCATGTTCGATCTTCACAAGGCGGGTGGCACACCAGCGGTGCT
>JANWVS010000365.1 GCA_025056835.1 Gemmataceae bacterium
CAATCCGGGTCCGCAGCTGAACTTCGACCACAAGGCCGCCCTGCCGCTGGTGCCTTACTATAGCGTCATTCAATGACCCTGTGCGGCCGTTGCTGTCGAATCAGAGATCAAGCCGTCTCGAATTTGATTCGAACCGCTCCGCCGAGAATGATGCGCGTGCCGGGCTTGAGGGGATAGTCCGCCAGAGGCGGAACCATGTCGGCCTCGATTTGGGTGCCGGTATTGCCGGCGAGCGGCCGAAGGGCGAAGCCGCCGCCCGAGCGGGTGCGGAGAACCAGGGCGTGCTGCCGCGACACCTTGCGGGCAACCGCGGAATCGAGCCACTGGGTCACGTCAATCTCGGGAAAGACGCCGGCGACGGGATCGAGTCGGCCGATCAGCGTGGCGTCCTGCGTTAGGGGAAAGTAGCGCAGCGGTTGTTTGTCGGGACCGTACAGGACCAGGCAAGGAGTGCCGGCCGGCGGGCGAACCGGTTCGGATGCCGCCGGCGACGCCGGCGCCGGCGGAACGATTAGCTCAACGCCGCAGGTACAGAAGGTATCGAAGTAATCCGCGCCATAAACGGCGGCACAAGCCGGGCAAACGCGGCTGCCGGGAGGGACGTTCGTCGGCAGCGCCGGGGCAACGATCGCTGGGATCGGTGAGGGGACCGGGGCAGCCACGGGCACGGCAGCGTCGGGTTGCGTGCTGCCGCAGATCGCGCAGACCCGTGTACCCGGAGCCAACTCCTCGGCGCAAATGATGCACCGGACTGCTTTGGCTCCCCGGTCTCGTTGGGACCCGGTCATGGCTTAGTCTTTCAGCCAGTAACGGATGATGGCCGCATAGTAGGTGGCGGTGACGTTGGACGGTTCGCCAGGTGCGGGACCGTAACCGTGGTCTTCGTTGCGACACTTGGCGACGAAGGAACGAACACCTTCAACATTGGCCGGTTTGGCCTTGAGCATGACGAAAGCGCGCATCACGCGATAGGTTGTCTCCAGGTCGGAAGCGACTTCATCCTCTTTGCCGAAGCCGCCGTTGAGTCGTTGGCCGTCCCGCAGCGCTTTGAGGACAGCGTCCTTGTCGGCGAGGGGGGCACCCAAACGGAGCAGCAAGGCGACAGCGCCGCCGGTGGTCCGCGCTTGGCCGGGGCCTTTGCCGAAGGTGCCGTCCGGGTTTTGCAGCTTGCGGACTTCGGCAATCCAAGCGTCGTTGACGGGCGACTTAGCGCCGATGGCCTCAAGGCCGGCGGCCGCAATGCGGATCTCCTCGAATGTCTTGGCGTTGTCGGCGAGGTATTTGACCGCGGCGGCGTACTTCTCCTTGGGCATGTCGAGTTGCTTGACGGCCATGAGGCCGACGGCCGTGGTGAAAATATCGACGTTGTTGCCGCCGGCGAAGTCGGCAAAGCCTCCCACCCCCTCGTTCCAGCAGTTGGCGACGAACTTGGCGGCTGCGGCTTTGTCGGGCACAGTGCCGCCGAGGTAGTGCAAGGCCCGCACGGCGGCCGAGGTGGCGCGAAGCGTCGGGGCCAGGCGGATGTTCGGTTGAGGCGCGATCGCCGTGAAGCCGCCAATGTTGGTCTGAAGTCGACGCACGTATTCGATGGTCTGCTTGATCCCTGGGTCTTCCTGGGCCGCCGCGAGTACGGGGCCGGTCGAGGCAACGGAAGTTCCCGAAGAGACCGACACTAACAGGGCCGCCATTCCGCCGGCGGCGAAAAGCAACAGATTGCGACAGCACGTCATGGCATGATCCTCGCTAAAAATTCCTCTGGACACGGCGCGGTTATTTTGGCATATCGCCCCCTCCGTTTCCAGTCAAAAGATGGAGAAACCATGCGTCGGAGCCTCAAAGGTTTCCTGGCCGCAATGCTGGTCGTGGTCGGATTGCTGACCGGGGTCCGCGGCGACGACCGCGAACTAGGGAAATCAGCGTGGACGATCCGTTTCTGGCCCTTCAGCAAACGCGCTCCGGAGACGCAGACCCATGCCGCCGGCCAAGCCGCCGATAAACAGCAAGCGCAAATCGAGGCAGCGCGTAAGCTGCGCGCCGAGCTGGATTGGAAAAGGCGGGCCGAAGTTTGTCAAAAACTCCGTCAGATCGCCTTTGAGACCAAAGACGATGAGTTGGACCGCTTGGCCGAACGGCTCGACCAACGGGCCTGGGACGTTTACGTGCGGCAAGTCGAACAGGCAAGATCGCGGGAGGGGCGCTGACATGACAAAGCGATGGTCCATGACGGCGCTGGCCTTGGCGCTGACCGGCTGTGTCGACTTGGAACTCACGTTGCGCGAAGCACCAACGCGCTGCGGTCCCATGCCGACTTTCGAGGCAACTCCTGTAACGGCCGATCAGGTGACGCCGACCAACGCCCGCCGAATGGCTGACGCCCTATGGCAAGAAATGGATCGCGAAGAATCGGGGCGGCTGACCGCCGACTTCCCATCGCGCCCGGCCAAGGCCCCGTGAGACCGCAAGACTCTTCCGTCGCGCAAAAACAACGCTTCCAATGATCTCGACTGCCAACCCGCCTATCGTTGCCAACTCGTCAGGGCTGGTCGATTGTGCGATAACTCCGTATGCGTTGGTCGCCAACCAGCCAGGATCGCTCGAAAACTCACGCCTTGCGCCCCAGTGAACGGCCGTGGCCCAGGCGTTGGCATACGTCCCGGCACCTCATCGCGCGGCATCACCAAAGTGGGGGCTTGATACAATAAAGAGACTGCTCGGCCGAATTCCCTTTCGGGAGAGGTTCCCATGGCCCAGATCAAGAACGTCGTAGATCCGTTCGGAGAGGTGAACGTGCATCCTCAGCCCGACGGTACGTTGGCCGTCACCGCTACCATTCTTATGGAGCCACGCCGCGAGGGGACGCAAACCGGCATCGCCCTCGATGGTTCTGGGTCGATGGCGAGCCTGTACGGGGCTGCGGAGTCGGGCGGTTTTTTCTCCAGCTTTTTCGGCGGCAGGAAGAAGGCGGCAACCAACGAAATCACTCCTGTCGCCCAGAAAATCTGCGCCTACCTCGCCCGCACCTTGGACGCCGACGGCGGCACCACCTGTATCTACTGGGCCACAGGACCAGGAGGCAGCCAAATCGAAGTCGTCGGCGACCTGACGGCGGACGAAGCCGAGCGGCACTATTTCGGTCCGCCCAAGAACTTCGGCACCGGCACACAACTGCTGCCGGCAGTGCGCTATTTCGTCGACCGCTTTCAGACCGCCCCGTGGGGCTTCTATGTGTTCATTACTGACGGCGAACTACACGACCTGGACGCCGTGAAACGCTTCAGCACGCACTTGGCCCAAGACATCGCCGCCGGGCGCCGTAAGCCGGTCAAGTTCGTACTGATCGGCGTCGGCGACCATGTCAATGAGGACCAAATGGAACAGCTCGACGACCTTGACACCGGCACCGACGTCGACCTCTGGGACCACAAACTGGCGGCGCATATGCGCGTCCTTCAAGAGATTTTCGCGGAGGTCGTCGACAAAAATGCCCGCGTTGCCGACAAGGGCAAGGTCTTTGATTCCGAGGGTCGCGTCGCCAAGAACTACACCGATACCGGCGTACCGGCCCTGTTGCGCTTCACCTTGCCCGCCGGTTCGACGTTTTTCGAGCTTGAAGTCGAGG
>JANWVS010000366.1 GCA_025056835.1 Gemmataceae bacterium
TACACAGCGGGCAATTACAGTACGCCCGGTCAAAACGCATCCCCTGCCGAGCCAACCGGTCGAGGTTGGGGGTGCGCACCCTCGGGTTGCCATAGCAACTTGTCATGTAAGCGGCGTGGTCGTCGCCAATTAAGATCAGCACGTTGAGTTTCTGACCAGGGACGTGTGCAAGCACCGGGTCAGAACCGCAGACTACAAAGGACAGAGCCAGGAAAACGCGCACGGTAGGCACGAGCCAATCCTCGTCGGCGATCCGACCCCGGCTCGGCGGCGTCCCACACTGCTCAGTAACGACCGACACAAGCCAGATAGGGGCGGCTCTATGAAGTGGCTATATTCGCCAAGCTCGTTCGCGTCTCGCCCGAGCGCTCGGTTCCTTCGAGATCTTCGAGCAAGCTTAGGCGCAGTTCCTCGCGAAGTTCGGCGCTTTCCTGTCGGATCACGCCGTTGTCAAAAACAAAACGCGCAGGAAGATTCAACGCGCCTAACAAGAAATGATGTTCTGCGGGAATAGAGAACTGTACCCAATGTGCCGACCCTGGCGTGGGGCTGTTGGCCGGCGGCGTAACCAGAATCGCCGGGAATTCGGCAGCGCCGATGACCAAGCGCAGATAATCGCCGCGCAACTCGCGCCAGGCCGGCAGCTGTTCCGTTGCCCAAGCGTCCATGTCGATAAGCCAAGCCGCCTGAAGCAAGTTTTGACCGGGAAGCAAGCGATTGTAGAGATCCAATTCCTGTTCCAATTCGCTGCGCCGGGCTAGTCGGGCGAGGCGGACGACCTCCTGTATTCGAAACCACAGGGTCCGCCGGTTTTCGAATATCAGCGTCAGTCCCCGGCCGATGCGAACGAGGCGACAACGGTCCAAGTAGCGGCGGTGTGACTCGAAAAACTCGCGGCGGCGCCGGATGTATTCTTCCAGCGGCAACAGATCATCGATCGTCAAAGGAGCCATCGACTTTCCCTGGTTAGGCGGTGCAGCTGTCAATCGGCTACGAACCTATTTTGGGGGAGTGGGAGCAATCCAGCGGAAACCCCAACAGCCCCCGACGAGGGCACCGAGAATCGGACCGGCGCGAAAGACAAAGGCATCGTTCAACGCCCGCCGTTGGGAATGCTGCCGCATTTCCCTTGAGACCGGTTCCCACGAGCGGGCTGGGTTTTGGGCTGCACCGGTCAGGGGCAAGGCCACAAGAACACTAAGGGCCACTATTGCCCACCTCGCCAGACGCCCTGCGGGCGGTGGGAGTCGCATCCTTGGCGCCAAACATGGCGTAGACGAGAAAAAAGGTCAAGGTGAATTCGACGGCAGTCCACGGCCATTTGATTGGGGCCCAAGCCGTTCGGTTTCGCACGAAACTGGCCGGTTTACGACCGACGCAAAAGGACTTATGGCACAATCGCATAGCCCTTGCCCGCGGAATGCCTTGGTGCGCTCAATTGGGGTAAGCTAGCTCATTGACGTGCGGCAGGCCAAAATGGGCAAGCTCGCAGGCGTTTCGTTCGTGCGCCAACCACACGCAGCTTACCGTGATATGGCTGCCCAACACCTCTGCGCCGAGCAACCAAGCCGTACTTTGATTTTCACCACGGCAAGATTCGATTCCAGCTGTCCACTTGGCAAGCGAACACGCACGCCAAAGCAGCCCGCAACCCGGTGGCGAACAACCACACCGGCTGCTGCAAGGTCCCGCCCCGGCGGCCGTGTCCAGCCGTCGCCTCGCTGCTACCATTCTGGATGATTCTCGGCGATAAAAAATGAGAGGCGCACCGCGTGGTTCTTTCCAGCGTTGTTGCAACTGCCGCGACCAGTGAGCGGGTAGTTTTCGGTTGCACCACGTTCTCAGATCTTCGTGCGCACGGAAGACGGACAACGCGCCGCGCGTTGGTACCCATCGCCAACGGCACGAGGCTGGCGGAGCAACAAGTCTCGCCAGAATCTCACTTGCGCAGCTAGGAGAGCTTTAGCGGGTCGAATCATGAGCAGCCGGAGCCACACCGAGATCGGCAAGTATTTGTGCGGCTCGGTTCGCGTCGCCCACGGTGTCGAAGGCAGCATAGCCGACGAACTTGCTGCCGACGACAGCCATCGTCAGCCCTTGCAGACTGATGTTGGCCAACGCCCACGATTGTGTCAACTTGTGGGCAAGTCCCGCTTCGTTGTCTCCCTCGATACGCCGAACGATGGGGTAATCCGTTTCGGTCAACCCGGCAGCTCTGGCAGCGCGAATCTGCGCCGCGCCGGTCACAGGGGCCACGTAAAGCATGCCGAAGCCCGGCTTGTTTGGCAGACGTTGGGTTTCAACGTACTCAAGGTTGGCGCCTGCTTGCGCCAAAAGTGCCAACTTGGCCGCCGCGCCGCCGGGCTTGTCCACAATCTCGCCCGACCAGACGTGGACGCGATCCCATTTGAAACTCATAGCTCTGGTCTCCGCGTCGATTCGGAATTGCCAAAGATTATAGCGGTTCGACGATGAAAAGGGCGTCGATTTGGTTGGAAAATCAAACCGACCGGCTCATCGGTCAGAGCAAAAACCCCGTCAGCCCGCCACAAGGAACTTAACCGCGCGGTACAATTCTCAAACGCCGAGGTCTGCGGTCTCTTCGTGATCGAGTCCTGATTGCCGCGTAACTCCCGCGGCGGGCGGCGGCGCCGGTCTTCGCGCTTCGACGCCGCGGCGCTCATGGTGGTGGTGCGGCGGCACCGGTCGGCTAGTCCTGGCGGCGGATGGTGAGGGTGAACTCGCCCTGGCCACGGTTATACGACGTGGCCCGCACGCGGTAGAGGCCGTCGGCCGGGGCGCGAAAGACCAGCCGAGCGTTCAATTGGCGGGAAACAAGGTTCGTTCCGCCTGGTACTTCTTGACCTGCTCGGGCTGACCGGTGGCGGTGTACAGTTCGACCAGGCGGTCGAGGGCTTCAGGAAGAAGTTGCCGTGCCGCCGGCGGAATGGTCTTCGCCCGGGCCTTCATGCCCTCGTAGCCCTTGACCAGCAGCGGTTCCGCTTCGGCAAAAAGCTTGGCTTTCTCGGCCGCGTCGCTGACCCTTCCCGCTCGTCCCACGAGCGCCCCGCCGAGCAGGGACAGGGTGTTGAAGGTGGTCCAGGCGTTGGGCTGTGTCTTCTCGCGGATGGCCAGGCACTCCCGGAGCAGCGGTTCGGCTTCGTTGTAGCTCTTCAGTTCCAAGAGCAACAGGCCATATTCGGCCAACTGCCCCGCCAGTTGCGGACTTTGTTTGGGCAATTTCCTGCGGGCTTCGGCAAGCAGCTCCTCGATGAGCTTGGCGGCTTCGACTGATTTGTTGGACTTTACGTAGGCCTCCACCAAAGGTTGCCCGACCCAGCGTAGGTTCGGGTGTTTCTTTGCCGAGCGATACGCCTCTTCCAGGAGGGGAAGGGCCTCCTTGAGCCGCCCGGCGTCCTTGTAGTTCACGGCGAGATTGGCGGCGGCCAATTGTGTGTCCGGATGCTCGCGGCCCAGTTTTTTCTCTAGATGAGGGAGCACCTCTTCAAACAAGGGAACGGACCGGTCGAGCCGTTGCATCGACCAACAACACGCCGCCAGGTTGTTCATGCTCGCCAGCGTGTCGGGGTGGTCGGCCCCCAGCTTGGCCCTGCGAA
>JANWVS010000367.1 GCA_025056835.1 Gemmataceae bacterium
AACCATATTCCTTCCCCGCGATCACGAGCAACGGCACCCCTTCGGCCTTATATTTCACCGAGGCGTCGTAGATCGACATCAGGGTTCCCTCCGGCAGGTGGCGGGTGACGCCGCCCTCGGTGCCTGGGGCGAGTTGGTTCTTGAGGCGGACGTTGGCGAAGGTGCCGCGGACCATGACTTCATCGTTGCCCCGGCGGGCGCCGTATTGGTTGAAATCGGCCGGCTGCACGCCGCGCTCGATCAAGTACTTGCCCGCCGGACTATCCTTCTTGATCGAACCCGCGGGAGAGATGTGGTCGGTGGTGATGCTGTCGCCGAGCAGGGCCAGCACGCGCGCCCCGCGGATGTCAGCCACAGCGCCGGGCTGTCGCGGCATCTTCTCGAAATAGGGCGGACGCTTGACATACGTGCTGTTGGGGTCCCAGGCAAAGCGGTCGCCGGCGGGAACGGCAAGGCGGCGCCAGGCCTCGTCGCCCTGGTAAACGTCGCGATAAACCTGCTCAAACGTCGCCGCGGTGACGCACCGGCGCACCGTGTCGCTGATCTCCTGCTGGCTCGGCCACAGGTCGCGGAGAAAGACCGGCCGACCGTCGCTCCCCGTGCCGATCGGTTCCTTGTCGAATTCGATGTCGATGCGCCCGGCCAGGGCGTAGGCCACGACCAACGGCGGCGAAGCGAGGTAATTGGCCCGCACTTCGGGATGAACGCGCCCCTCAAAGTTGCGATTGCCCGAGAGCACGCTGCACACGACGAGATCGTGGTCGGCGATAGTCTTGGACACCTCCGCAGGCAGTGGACCGCTGTTGCCGATGCACGTCGTACAGCCGTAGCCGACGACGAAAAAGCGCAACTGTTCGAGATGGCGGAGCAGACCGGCTTGCCTGAGATATTCCGTCACGGCCTTCGAACCGGGCGCCAGGCTGGTTTTGACCCACGGCTTGGTCTGCAAGCCCTTCTCCGCGGCCTTTTTCGCCAAGAGACCGGCAGCGATCAACACCGAGGGATTCGAGGTGTTGGTGCAGCTGGTGATCGCCGCGATGACGACGCGGCCGTGCTCCGGCGGCAGCAGCCCCGCCTCAGGGCGGTCGCCGGTCGCCGGTGCTGGCGACGTCGGCGGCAGCGCCTTGTTGCCATCTTTCTTGACCCTCAGACTGGGCAGGGCGTCGAAGAACGACTTCTTCACATCGGCCAAGGCGACGCGGTCCTGCGGCCGGCTCGGCCCCGCCAACGACGGCACCACGTCGCCCAAGTTCAGCTCCAAGGTGTCGCTGAAGACCGGGTCCGGCGTCGTCGCCGTGCGAAACAACCCTTGCTCCTTGCAATAGACTTCGATGCGGCGAAGGTGCTCCTCCGGCCGCCCGGTGAGACGCAGGTAGGTCAGCGTCTCCTCGTCGATCGGGAAGATGCCGCAGGTGGCGCCGTATTCCGGGGCCATGTTGGCGATCGTGGCCCGGTCGGCCAGCGGCATGGCATCGAGGCCAGGCCCGAAGAACTCGACGAACTTGCCGACGACGCCTTTCTTGCGCAGCATTTGCGTGACGGTGAGAACCAGGTCGGTGGCCGTGGCCCCGTCGGGCAGTTGGCCGTAAAGCTTGAAACCGACGACTTGCGGGATGAGCATGGAGACCGGTTGGCCGAGCATGGCGGCCTCGGCCTCGATGCCGCCGACGCCCCAGCCGAGCACGCCCAGGCCGTTGACCATCGTCGTGTGCGAGTCGGTGCCGACGACCGTATCGGGATATAGTGCTGCTTCGGCCGCGGTGCTCTGGTCGCAAAAGACGACGCGGGCCAGGTATTCGAGATTGACCTGGTGGACGATTCCCGTCCCCGGCGGCACGACCTTGAAATTCGCGAAGGCATTTTGTCCCCAGCGGAGGAAAAGGTAGCGCTCGCGGTTGCGTTGGTATTCGATTTCGCTGTTGAGGCGCAACGCCTCGGCTGTGCCGAAGTTGTCCACCTGGACCGAGTGGTCGATGACCAGTTCCACCGGCTGCAAGGGGTTGATTCTCCGCGGGTCGCCGCCCATCGCGTGCATGGCGTCGCGCATCGCCGCCAGATCGACCAGCGCCGGCACACCGGTGAAGTCCTGGAGCAGCACCCGCGCCGGCGTGAAGGCGATTTCCTTGGTCGGCTCGGCCTTCGGGTCCCAGCGGGCCAGGGCGGCGATGTCGGCCGCGGTCACATTGATTCCGTCTTCGGTTCGGAGGAGGTTTTCCAAGAGGATCTTGAGCGAAAACGGCAGGCGCTGGGCCTCGGGGTGCTGCCGATACACCGCTTGCAAGCGATGAATGGTGTAGGTGCGGCCCTGCACGGCGAGGACGCCCTTGCTGTGATAGCTGTCGGCCATGGTGGTCGTTCCTTGATCTTGAGGAAGTCGAATCAAACGGTATTGTCACAGTTGGTTGGCGCGGCGGCAATCGAACTGCGGCCGGGGGCGCAAGTTTTGGCTGTCGCGGCGTTTCTTGGGTGAATACCATGAGAAATGGCCCTCGAGAGAACCTTGCCATGACGCCGCAAAGGCCCGTACCGCCGACTTTGGACGACCTGTTGAGCCGTTATCTGGACCGCCAAGCCGCGGCCCAAGGCGAAGGACTGGCGATGTTCGAGGCCGGCCAGGTCACCCCGTACGACGCCGGACCGGTGCAGCCCATCGACCCGCAACCGGCCTGGGCCGAGGCGGTGACGGCCCTGGGACCGACGTGGGCTGGCGTCAAGCTCGCACCGCCGCCGCATTGGCCGCAGCTGGTGGCCAGCCATGAGCCGGTCGTGGCCTTAGCCTGGTGCGTGGGCAACTTTCCCCAACTCGTCCGCAACTTTCATGCGATCCTTCGCTACGACAACCTCGCCCACTTGCGTCCTGCCGGCGGCCGACCGGTGAACGCTCCGGCCCTGCTCGAGTGGGCGCAGCAGGTCGCGGCGCAGCAGCAGTTTCCCGAAGCGATCCTGGCCGTCGGTGCTCTGCGGTTGGCCCAGCATTTCGACCAGGCGTCGTGGCTGCTCGAGACACTCGACCGCGATGTGCCGGCTGCCTGGCGTGCGGTTTGGGTCAACGAACGGGCCGCGCTGGCTTGGCACCGGGGCGACGCCGACGAAGCGGTGCGACAGTGGCGCGCCGCCGAGCCGACGCTGCCGGTCCGTTTCAACCGCGCCATGGCCGACTTGTTCTCGGGAAATGCCGTCGACTCCGTCTCCAGCCGTCTCAAGGAACTGGTAGTCCATCTCCCCGAAACGAGCGGTTGGCACCATCTGGCCCGTCTTTACCTGGCCCTGGCCAAGTGACAGCCGCTGGTCACTCGCTGTAGCTCCAGCCGACGGGCCGGCCGTCGCGGTAGGGCATGACGCCATGAAACGGCGGCCGCGCCGGGTCGAACACCAGCGGCAAGAAGTAGCGATCTCCCTCCCACAACGGCAGCTCCCACAGCCGCGCCACCGGGTGCCAGAACAATTCGCCCTCGGGGTTGTGCCGGCGCAACTCGCCGTGCCAGCGCGTCACCAGGAAGATGAAACCAAACCAGTCGGCGCCGTCGCGACCGAAACCGGGCCAGCTGATCGTGCCGCGCAGCCGCAGCTCGGCGCACGAGAGTCCGCTTTCCTCGTGAATCTCCCGCTTCAT
>JANWVS010000368.1 GCA_025056835.1 Gemmataceae bacterium
CGGCCCTGAAGGAAGCCTTTGCTATACCCTAGGCGGAACCGCATCTCGCCGACCCGCGTCACCAACTGGCCAGCATCTCCATGGCCAAGGCGCTCAGGCTTTCTTCGCTGACGTTGACCGCCGTACCGCATTCGGGACAACTGATTTCGCCATTTTCCATGATTGTCGAAAAGATCATGTCTTCGAACGTCGCACCATCGCCCAAAGCGAAGCGCGGCCCAGTCTCGAACATCTGATCGAGCACTTCTTCAGTCGAGCAGTGCGGCGCCGCGGCGAACCGGCAGCCGCACGAGGGACAAGACAATTCGATTTGCATGGCGGACCTCCGTGGTACCAAGTCAAAGCCGATAACTAAGCAACCACGGTGCAAGCGGAGTGCCAAGCATCTGGCCGTTCGGCCGCCAGCGTTGCGATTGTGCCTCAACTTTCGGCTTCGTCGTTGGATGCGCGACGATTTTTTACCCGGCAGGTTGCGAAACCTGATCCGTAGGCAACGACTTTACCGCGGCGCCGGCCGGGTCGAATGCGTCCGGCGGAGCTTGGCGCTTGCAAGACTTGCAACGAAAAAAACCCACGCTCACGGTGAGCGCGGGTTGGTCCGTGTCGCCGGTGCTGGCGAAAGTCGTCACCGTTGTGGAAAAGTCGGTGGGTTAATGACCACCGTGCCGCCGGTTCCTGGCACGACAAACCCTCCGCCGTCGGTGCGTTGGAACCCGGTCGGCTGGAAGCCCGGAGATTGCTGGTTGGTGCTGGGTACCGGGGCGACCTGGGGAGCTTTCGAGTCCGAGGAGAGATAGTCGCGCAGTTTTTCCTTGCCCGTGGAAATGTCTTGCTTGATCTTGGGAGTATTGAGATCAATGCTGATATGTCGGCCTGTCTCGGTCGGCGTGGTCGAGAAGCGATACCAGCCCAAATACCAACCGATGCCGGCAAAGGCGATGAGGGCCGCCGCGCCGAGAGCAAGTAGATTCTTCATGCTTCTTCTCCGAAGGTTGGCCGGTATGGACGCTGCGAATCGCCGGGGGCGCCATCCCGTGCACAGACTGAGACGCGGCTGTACCAAGAATTTGCGCGACGGTCTAGAGCAACTAGGGAGTCGGACGCAGAGGAACTGCAAGGATTTGGTCGATGCGGAAAAGTCGGCAACGCACGCCTACTTTTTGAACTTTTCCAAGGCGGCAGCAGCGGCTTGGCGGACCATGGCCTCGGGATCACGAGTCGCCGCCTGCAACGCTTCCACAACTGCCTCATCCCGCGGGTGTACCGTCTGGAGAATTTCCGCGGCGAACCGGCGCGTTGTGGCGTCGCGGTCGCTCAGACCTTCGACGAGAACCGAAACCACGGTGGGGTCGTTCGGGTCAACAGTTCCGACAAGTCGCGCCGCGTGGAGGCGTATCATCGGATCCTTGTCGCGCATCGCCTGCCCGACGACAGACGACACTTCCTTGCTCACTCCGCCGGCTTTGCTCAGGGCCTCCATGACCACCAGGCGCGGTTGGATGCCCTCGCGGAGCAGGTCAAGGAGTGCGACCGTGACTTCGGGGCTGCGAACGCCGATGCGGCCCAGCGCCTCCACCGCATGCAGAGTCAGCGGACCAGGGGCGCGCTTCTGAACGACACCGGTCAGATAAGGGACGGCATCCTTGGCGCCAGGTCCGATCCTGCCCAAGGCGACGACGATATGTACGGTCGGCACATTTTCTTTTTTGGCCAGGGTCAGCAGTGTGGGAACCGCTTCGGCCGCCGCCGTTCCTTGGGCGCCGAGGGCATCGATGAACGCGGTCAACTCTTGCGGTTTCGTTTCACGGCGCAGCGCTGTCACAAGCGGACCGACGGCGTCCGGCACGGCACCGTTCATGGCGGCAAGAGCGCGGGCGGCCAAGGTTGCCGCACGCTCGTTGCCGGTCTTGAGGACGCGCACGGCCGCTGTTCCGCCGGCCGTGCCGAGCCGCCCCAGCGCTGCCGCTGCCTGGTGGCTGACACTCGGATCATTGTCCGTAATGGCTCGCGCCAGTTCGTCGGCCGCCGCTCGAGCCGCCGGACCAATTTCCCCCAGCGCATAGGCCGCATGACCGCGGGCTTTGCTGTTGCCATTGCGCAAGACTTCGATCAACGCCGGCACCGCTTTCTCGCCCAGCTTGGCCAGTTCCAAGGCGGCGCGGGCATCGCCGTTCTTGAGTTTGTCAGCCAGTGCGTCGGGGGATTGAGCGGCCACGGTGCTTGCCGCCGCCAGGAGAATCAACGTCACTAGCAACCGCATGGCATACCTCCCCGCCGCGCCGGCGGACCGGCCGCCGCGGCCGTGCCGATCAAAAGTCTTCGTCCAAGACCATGCCGTCTTCCGGATCGCACAACAACCGCCACGTGAGCGAACTGATGGTCGGTGCGATGGTTCGAGTGCTGCCGTCGCAAAGGCTGACGGTGATTAATTGATCGGCAATTGTTTGCGGCAGGGTCGGGTCGCAGTCGGCTTGCTTGGGGCTGACTTGGAACTTCGCAGTGGTGTAATAAGCGAAAAGCGGCGCCCACGTGTAGATTTCGGGGTAGCCCCACCCGGTCGGCTGGCCGTTGCACAACTGGTAGCGCGTGGCGAACATCAGGGTGTTGGAGGTCCCGTCGAGAATGGCGCCTAGGCGTTGGTTGCCGGTCTTGAACACCATCCAATTGGCCGCGTAGTTCGTCGTCGCCAGCCAGCCTTGGAAAAGATTCTGCGGAGGCGCGGTAGTATCTCTCGGATCGAGGAAGCTCGGAACGACGGTCTTATACGCGCCGTTTTTCCACGAAGCTCCTTCCGCCGAGCGAAAGAGCGCTTCCTGTTCCAGGTAAGGCAAGAGGTGGAAATGAACCGGTCCTTCGTTGTTGTTGGCCTTGCCGAGGGCGGGAGGCAAACGACCATTTTGGGAGTCGCAAAAGTTGTGCACGGCCAGCCCCAATTGCCGCAGGTTGTTCAGCGACACTTGTCGCGCCGCCGCACTGCGAACGCGCGCGATGGCCGGCAAGAATATGCCGAGCAGGAACAACAACACGCCAACAACGATGATCAACTCGATCAGGGTAACTGCCCGACGTTGCGCCGACAGGATCATGGCGTCCCCCGTGCACGATGAGATGACTTGATACTGCTACTATCTTCAGCAGCAAGCGAACTAACGGCAAGTCATCGTCGTCGGCCGGAAGAACAAGATATGCTCCCGAACCGGCCCGTTTCGGCCGCGTCCAACGGTTTTCGGCAAATATCTTCCACCGATTTCGACAAAATTGCTTGAACAGCCGCCGCAGTGAGAAGTATGCTATAGAAGAACGCGGTTCGCCGGACTGGCGCAACAGATTTCATCCCACCGAGGCCACGATCATGTCGGAGCGGAGCACGTCGTACGCGGAGGACACCGCCTTGCCCCTTCATGGCTTTCGCGGCACGGCAGAGGCAGCGCCGGCTTTTCCGCGCTCGCTGACCATCGCCATCAGCCGCGAAGCGGGCGCCCGCGGCGGTACCATCGCTAAGCGGGCCGGTGAAAAGCTCGGCTGGCAGGTCTTCACGCAGGAATTGCTCGAGTACATCTCCCACGAGGGGACCTTTCGCCAGGATGTGTTCGACGCC
>JANWVS010000369.1 GCA_025056835.1 Gemmataceae bacterium
GGAAGTTGTGGTCGCTGTACGCGCCGAAGAACCAGATCAAGGACCTCAGTCCGTTGGCGAAGTTGACGCGATTGTCGACCTTGGAGTTGACCGACAACCAGATCGAATCGCTGGCGCCGCTGGAGGGCTTGACCGAATTGCACTTGGTCTTGTTGGAGCGCAACAAGATCACCGACCTGAAGCCGTTGGTTGCCGCCGCGGAGAAAGATGCCGCCGGCCCACGGCGTTTTGCCCCGTTCTTACAACTGTTCCTCGAAGGAAACCCGTTGTCGCCCGAGGCCAAAACGGTGCAACTGGCGGCGCTGCGGAAAGCCGGGGTGCGGATCGACATCGCCGCGGCCAAGTAGGACCTGGTTCTTTGGGGCAAAAGTCTTACCGGCCCGAGCTGCGCCGCAACCTTGTCATCGCTCGAAAGGCCGGGTAACATTCGCGCATCGTCAGCCAAGGTGCGAGGTCGCACCTTCGGCTGGCTCGGCATTTCTTTGGGGAGGGCGGCAGATGGGCGGAACTGTTGCGTCGCGTCGGGATTTTCTGCGCCAGGTCGGTGCCGGTATGGTTGCCGCCAGCATCGGCGGAGACCTGGCGGACGACCTCGGGGTCTCCACGGCCTTCGCAGCCGATGGGCCGGAGGAACTGACCTTTGGTCCTTGGGAACCGTTGGTCGCCCTCATGCAGGAGACGCCCGCGCCGCGCTTGCTGCCGACGCTGCACGAACGGCTGCGCCGCGGGGCCTCGTTGCTTGATTTGGTTCGTGCCGCGGCTTTGGCCAATGCCCGGACCTTTGGCGGCGAGGACTACGTCGGCTTTCACACGATGTGCGCCCTGGCCCCGGCGTATCGCATGGCCGCAGAACTACCGGCCGCGGAGCAGGCCCTGCCCATCTTCAAGGTGCTGTACCGCAATACGCACCGCATCGGCGAACTTGGCGGCCGACGCAACGAGGTCTTGCGAAGGGTCGCGCCCGGAGAAATCCCGGCGGGCGAACCGGGCCAGGCCTTGCGGCAGTACACGCGGTCGCGCCGCACCGACGAAGCGGAACGGCTGTTCGCCGCTCGTGCGGCCGTCAATCCCGATGACTCTTTCAACGATCTGCTTTGGGCCGTCGAAGATGCGACCGATGTGCATCGCGCCGTGGTGCCGTATCGCGCCCGGGATCTGCTGGAGATCATCGGCCGCGAGCACGCCCTGACGCTGTTGCGTCAGTCGGTCCGCTACTGTTTGAAGAATGAACCGACCTCCGCGCGGGTGTTTGCCGGCCTGCGGGCGTTCCTGCCGCGCTTGCTCGACGAACGGCGTTTGTTGTCGATGCGGCTTGGCACGCGCCGCGGGGACGACGCTTGGGTTGAGCAATTCAGCCAAACGATCTTCCGTTCGACCGCGGAACAGGCGGCGGACGCGGTGGCGGCGGCCTTGGCCGAGGGACTGGCACCCGAGTCGATCAGCGAGGCCCTGGCCTTGGCGGCGAATCAGTTGATTTTGCGCGACAACGGCCGGCCGGCAAACCAGGCCGCCCCCAATCGTCCCGTCGGCAGCGTCCACGGCGACAGCATCGGCGTCCACAGTTGCGACGCGGTCAACGCCTGGCGGAACATGGCTCGTGTGGCCGACCGACGCAACCAGATCATTTGCCTGGTGCTGGCCGGCTACCAGGTCGCCCAGGATCGCGTGCAACGCGGCGGCGACTTCCTCAACTGGCAACCCTACCCGCGCGACGACGCCCGCGGGCAAGTCACGGTCCGCGATCAACTCGGCCTGCTCCGCGAGACGGAAGACGCCATCCGCCATCGCGACCAGGCGCGCGCCGCTGCCGCCGCGTACTGGTACGGGCAAGAGGGCTACGCGGCACGTCCCATGTTCGACCTGCTCTTGAAGTACACCATCAGTGACGACGGGGCCTTGCACGCCGAGAAATTCTACGGCACCGTGGTCGAGGATTACGCCGCGGTCCGGCCCGCCTTCCGGTGGCGCTTGGTCATCGCCTTGGCTCGCGTCACCGCCAGTGCGCACGGGCAACCGGCACCGGGCCTCGAAGAAGCACGACGATTGTTGTCGGCACATTGATCGGCTCGGTCCCGGGGGCAAGGGAAAGCCGCGGGAAGCGGAGCGCGCACTCGGCGCGGACGGCATGGCGCGACACGATCAGAACAGCTTGAAACATACCGCCGCCAGGTAGACCAGGGCACAAGCCAGACCGGCGCTCATGGCGATGCCGAGCGGGCCGAGCTGGTCTTCCCAGGTACGTTGTTGTTCGGCCGCTTCGACGCTGGCGACCGCGGCCGGCCGGTCGGTTGCTTCGGCTGGCGGCGCGGCGGTGGTTGTCGAAGTCGGCGGTTGCTGCGGCAGCGCCGGCGCGGCGGCCTTCGAGGCGCGCAGCGCGTCGCGATTTGGTAAGGAGCCGATCGCTTGGGGCTTGGGAGTTGGCGTTGACGGCGCGGCGAGCTTCGCCGGGGCCTCGGTCGGTTTGGCAGCCGCGGCGGTGCGGGCGGGTGTTGGCTTGGGCCGCGGCAACAGTCCCGAGGATTTGCGGGCCGCCGGTCGGGCGACGGCACCGCTGCTGCTGTTGCCCCACGGCCGCAGCGCTTCGACCGCTTCGGCGGCGCTTTCATAGCGAGCATCCGGGGCCTTTTGCATCAGTTTTTCCACGACTTGCACCAACCCCGGCGGCACCTCGGGATTCAGTTCCGCCAGCGGCGTGGGCGTCTGGAACTGGTGGGCCATCATCTTTTCGGCCGCGTTGCCGTCGGGGAAGGGGTAGCGGCCGGCCAGCAGATAGTACAGCGTGCAGCCCAGGCTATATTGGTCGCCGGCGGGGGTCAGATTCGTCGGATCCATGATGCTTTCGGGACTGGCGCAGTCCAGGCCGCTGGTGACGGAGTTGGCCGTTGACATCGTGTCCACGAGTGATTCACCCTCGGCCTCAGCCAACAGGCAGCCGATGCCGAAGTCGAGGATGAACACCTGGTTGTCCGGCCCCAACATGATGTTGGACGGCTTGAGGAGGCCGTGAATCAGCCCCTGCTGGTGGCAGACGTCGAGGCCTTCCGCCACTTTCATGCCGATGTAAGCGGCCAGGTGGGGGGCCAATTTGCCGTCGCGCTCCACGATTTTGTCGAGCGTTTCGCCTTCCACCAGCGGCCAGGCGAGGTAGTGCATGCCGCCGGCCGTGCCGACATCCACGAACGGCACCACCGTGGGATGGCGGGCTTGTTCAAACGAGCGCACCTTGCGGCGGGCGATGCGGACATTCCACATGCTGCGCCGCGGCAACACCTTGACGGCGTACCAGTTGTTGTCGGTCTTCGATTGGGCCTTGTAGACGGTCCCCATGCTGCCGGCACCCAGGGCATCCATCAGGGTGTAGGGGCCGAGCACGAACCCTTGCGTCTTGCCTTGCAGCAAGCGCTCCGCCTGGAACTGCGTGAGGATGTTCTTGCTGACCAGGTACTCCGCCAGCGCCGGCGGTTCGGCGCGCGGGTTCTTGGCCAGAAATTCACTGACGATCTGGTCGAGCCGGCCGCGATCCAAGAGATTGCTGCGGCGCAGGTCCCAAACAAACCATTCACAAGCTCCGAGTTCCGTG
>JANWVS010000036.1 GCA_025056835.1 Gemmataceae bacterium
TACAGCTTTTTTGTCCAGGAAGCATCGCTCTTGGACCTTACGCCGGACGATTGAACGATGCACGAACGTTGCTTGTTTCTGCCGCGAACGATTGGCCGCTGGCTCATCGGGCTGCTGGCCCTGGCGGTCACCACCGTGGCTGCGGAACCGGTTGCGGCCCAGACGGCGCCGGCGGAGGCGCCCCTGCTCGACCGCGTTCCCAACGATTTTGCCCTGTGCCTGACGGTTCGCGGCCTCCGTCCACGGTGGGCGCGGCTGAAGGAACAAGCCTGGTGGCAGGCCTGGACGCGATCGCCCGTCGGCAAGGAACTCGCTCGTTCTCCGGAATTCCAAGCCCTCGGCCGGATCGAACAGGACGTCAAGCAGCACCTTGGAATCGATTTCGCGACCCTTCGCGACGATTTTCTGGGAGAGGAAACCGTCTTTGCCTATCGGCCGCCGCAGGGGGGGAATGGCGAACAGGGGCTGTTTCTGACCCGGGCTCGGGATGCGGCCGTCTTGACCAAGCTCGTCGACCGCCTCAATGAAGTGCAACGTCAATCCGGGGAGTTGATGGGGCTGGAGCAACGGGAGCACCGTGGTGCCGTCTATTTCCGCCGCGTTTATGGTGCGAGTACGCATTGGTACGCGCTGGTCGGACGGGATCTTGTGGTCGCTTCGGACGAGGGCCTCCTGAAACGTGCGTTGGCGCCGATCGCCCCGCAGTCCGCGGTTCGCGCCGCGCTGCGGCGTGCGGATGCCGACGACGCTGTCGCCGCGCTGTGGCTCAATCCCCGCGCCATCGCCGCAGAACAAACCAACCAGGCGAAACCGGACAACGGCCTGGCAGAGCAGCTGCTCAAGGCCCTTTGGGATCGTTGGAAAACGGTGGAGGCGGTCGTCGTGACCTTGTCGCTGGCTGAGCTGTTGGAGTTGCGCCTCACCATGTTGGCCGGCTCCGCGGCGCCGCCGGCGGCGAAAGACGGCAGCGGCGCCGCTGCCGCGTCGGAGCTTTGGCGCCGTTTTCCTGCTGACGCCGTGGCTGTCGTCGCCGGAAAAGTCGATGTCAAGGGGCTGGTCGAGGGCTTCCACGACCTGGCACCGGCCGAGCTGCGCAAATCCGTCTCCGAGACGATTCGCAAGACTCTCGGTGCCGCCTTGGGGCTAGACCCTTTTACCGAGGTCGTGCCGAACGTCGGCCCCGACGCGGGGGTTTGTCTGCTGTCGGCCCAGGCGGGACGGCAGTTTCCGCAACTGCTGGCGGCGGTCGCCGTTCGGCCGGGAAACAAAGACCCGGCGGTCGATCAAGCCGTATTTCGCGCCGTGCAGTTCTTCGCCGGCCTGGCGATTTTCGAGTACAATCGCGGGCGGCCCGACGAAGCCCGTATCCGCCTGCGCTCGCAACAACAAGGTGACGTGGAGGTCAAGTTCTTGGTCCAAGAGCGCGTCTTCCCCGCCGGCTTCCAACCGGCGTGCGCCCTCAAGAGCGGCTACTTGCTGCTCGCCACATCACCGGCGGCCATCGAGCCATTCGCCGGCGGGCGCGAGCCGCATCCGGCCACGGCGCTGTTACCGCCCGGCGAAGTGCCCTTGGCGTATTTGGCCCCCGGCCAGCTGGCCCAGCTGCTCAATCATCACCGGTCTTTCGTGCTGCATCAGCTGACAGCCCAGCAAGGCCAGACGATGGCCGAAGCCGTCAAGACCATGGACAACACCTTGGCGACACTCCGGCTGTGTCGCAGTTTGACTCTCAGTCAATTTTCAGGCGACGGCCGCTACGTTTTGGTTTTACGGCTGCAACCGGCGGCCGAGTAAGCCGTACAATTTCTCTAACTTCTCGAATTTCTGTTTTTTCAGGTTGCGATCTCTTGATTCCTTTGGTAACCTCTGTACTTTCATCCCAGGTTGACCAAACTTATTAGTGCCTCCATGTTGTCCCAGTTGCGCCATTGGAGTCACTGATCCTGTTTTTTTCTTGCTTACGGAGATCGCATCATGAATCGAACCACGCATCGCTTGGTGCTCTTGACGGCACTGGGAATCACGGCGGCGTTGCCGGCGGCCTCGTCGGCCCATGGGCTGCGGCGTTCGTGCGGCTCGTGCGGCTCGCACGAATCGTCGTGCGGCGTCGCGGAAGCCAGACCGGTCGAGTACCGCGAATGCACGGTGGTGACGTACCAGCCCAAATGGGAAAAGAGAGAAATCGAGGTTTGGGAATCCAAAATGGTCCAAAAGGACTCGACCGAAAAGGTCTTAGTCACCAAGACCAAGACGGAACCGCGGAAGTTCATCGAATGCCGGCCGGTCGTGCGCGAAGAGAAGTACGAGTACTACGTCATGGTCCCGGAGAAGAAGACGAAGGTCGTCAATCAAGTGTATTGTGAACGCCAAGTGACCGAATACCACGAACAGGTGCCGGTCTGCCGGACGGTGCGGGTGCCGTGCTACGATTCCTGCGGCCGATGCTGCGGCTATCGCTGCGAAACGGTACACGATGTTTGCACTGTGCGCCGGTGCAAGGTCGAATTGGTTCGCAAGGAACGTCCGGTGGAAGTCACCTATTACGAGTACAAGAAAGAAAAACGCGAAGGCGTCCGCAAGGTGAGCGACGTCGAACGCCATGAAGTCGTCCGCGACGTCACTGTCAGCTACAACGAATGGGTCGAGCGGCCGTGCAAGGTTTGGGTCTGTGAAAAGCAAAAAGTGAAACGCGTCGTCGATGTTTGCACGATGGAGCGCGTCGAGACCGTGGTCCGCGTGCCGGTTGTTTGCGACACGGGTACAACCGGCTGCGGCGGTGGCCGCCGCATCTTTGGTGGTTGCTGCGGCCGCTAGGGAAATACGGCTGCGCAGCAGCACAAGAAAGCGCGTTCAACACAACCGTGGCTCTCGCAAGGGGCCACGGTTTTTTTTTCGAGCCATTTGCTCGTCGGCAGGTCGACTGCCGCCTCATGCTCTCGCCGCAGCCGCAAAATGGGCAAATTGCGCTGACCGGGCGGCCCAGCGAATGGCACATAACCCCGGCGGCGATTCGACCTGGAAGTCGAAGCCGGTTTTTGGCATCATCACCGCACAATCCGGTTGTCGACGCGAGCCATGGATGGCTGCCGCTTTCTCCAGCGCTGAACCTTTTAATCGCACCGCGCAGCCGCCGCGCCGCCGGTGGTGGCGCTGGTGCGTGCGTGCCGCCGGCGCGGCGGCGACGGCCGGCCTGCTGTGGCATTTCGGGTTCGTGTTCCTGGGAACCAACTGCCACACGGTGATCGCCGGGCAGGTCTACCGTTGCGCTCAGCCGGACGGTCCGACCCTGGCGCGGCTGGTGCGCGCTTATGGCATCCGCACGATCATCAACTTGCGCGGAACGTGCCAGGCGCTTGACTGGTATCGCGAAGAAGCGGCGGCGGCGCAGCAGTTGGATTTGAACCTCGAGGATATCAACTTCTCCGCGGGCCGACGGCCGTCGTACCACGAAATCCGCGAACTGGTCGAAGCACTGGATCGGGCCGAGCGTCCGCTGCTGCTGCACTGCCGGCACGGAGCCGACCGCACGGGTCTGGCCGCCGCGCTGACGCTGCTGCTGCACACCGACACGCCGTATGCCGTAGCCCGCCGGCAGCTGAGCCTGTGGTACGGCCACGCGCCGCTGGGCCGGGCCACGATCCTCGACGATTTCCTGGATCGGTACGCGAAGTGGTTGGCGGACCAGCAGCGCCCCCACGAACCGGCCGCGCTGCGCCACTGGCTGCTCCAGGTCTATCGCGGCGAGCCGTGTCAGGCGGTCTTTGAGGAAGTCGCACTGCTGCGGAGTCCGGTCCGCGTCGGCGAGCCGATCGCCTATCGAGTGCGCGTTCGCAACGTCAGCCCGCGAGCCTGGCAATTCAAACCGACGCGGACGGCTGGTTTTCATTTGTGCTACCACGTGTGGGAGCCGAGCGGCAAGTCGGCAGCGTTTGGCCATGCCGGCATGTTCGACCGGGTCGTGGCTCCGGACGAAAGCGTCGCGATCACGCTGGTAGTGCCGCCGTTGTCCCGGCCGGGACGTTACAAGTTGTTCATCGACATGGTGGAGATGAATCAGTGCAGTTTCTTCCAGGCCGGCTCGCAACCTTATGAAGAGGACTTGGATGTCCGCGACTAATGCCTTGCGACTGACGGTCAGCGCGGCGTTGTTGGCCTGGATCGGCTGGCGGACCGACTGGTCCAGCGTCGGCCGGGCCTTTCTGGCCCTGCGCGTGGAATACTGGCTGGCCGCCCTGGGCTTGCTGCTGGCGGCCCAGGTCGTCAGCGCCTTGCGTTGGCGGATGTTCGCCCGCATTCTCGGCTTCGGCGACGGTCTCGTGCGAATGACGGGGCTGTATTTCATCGGCATGTTTTTCAATCTCGTTCTGCCGACCTCGGTGGGCGGCGGCCTGGCCCGCGTCTGGTACCTCGACGGTGGACGGGGCCGGCGCTGGGCGGCGTTGGCCTCGGTTTTCCTGGACCGGCTCAACGGCCTACTGGTCCTGGTCGCCATGGCCTGCTTGGCGGTGCTGCTGGCACCGAGGGATGTGCCGCGCTGGGTGCGGTTGAGCGTCTGGAGCATCACGGCCGCGGCGGCGCTTGGGGCGGCCCTGCTGCCGCTGGCCCTGCGCTGGCGGGTGCTGCCGGAGCGGCGCCGCCACCAACTGGTCCACATCGTCGGCCTGGTCCATGCGCCGCGGACGTTGCTGGGGGCCTCGCTGCTGTCGGCGCTGGTGCAAACCAGCAGCGTCGGCATCGTGTGGCTGATTGGCGTCGGCCTCGGGGCGCCGGTGCCGCCGGGATACTATTGGATCCTGGCGCCGATGGTCTCGCTGCTGACGTTGCTGCCGGTCAGCGTCAACGGTATGGGGGTGCGCGAAGGGGGGGTGGTGTTGTTTTTGGCGCCGTTGGGAGTCGATCCGGCCACGGCCGTGACGTTGGCTTTTTTGTGGTTCCTGGTCTACGTGGCCGGCGGCCTGTGCGGCGGCGTGGTCTACCTGGCGGGGGCTTTTCCGGCGCCGCCAGCTGTGGCAGGCCAGTCCGGCACGGAGGAGGCAAGCGATGGATCTGTCATTGGTAATTCCGATCAAGGACGAACGCGACAACTTGGCCAAGCTGCATGAGCGCTGCACGGCCGCCCTGGCTCCCTTGGGCAAGTCGTATGAAATCGTGCTGGTCGACGACGGCAGCGTGGATGATTCGTTTGCGATCCTCGAGCAGCTTGCCGCTGCCGATCCGCACGTCAAGGTCGTCCGCCTGCGGCGCAACTTCGGCCAATCGGCCGCCATGCAAGCGGGGATCGACTGGTCCAGCGGCGAGGTGATTATCACCCTCGACGGCGACTTGCAAAACGATCCGGCCGACATCCCCATGCTGCTCGACAAGCTGGCCGAAGGTTACGACGCTGTCTTGGGGCTGCGGGCCAAGCGGCAAGACAACCTGTGGATTCGCAAGATTCCGAGCCTGCTGGGCAACTGGCTGATTCGCAAGGTGACCGGCGTGGCGATCAAAGACCTCGGCTGCACGCTCCGCGCCATGAAGCGCGAGCTGGCCGAGTCGGTGCCGCTATACGGCGAAATGCACCGGTTCATCCCGGTCTTGTTGCAGCAAACGGGGGCGAAGATGGTGCAGGTGCCGGTGCGGCACCATCCGCGCACCGCCGGCCGGACCAAGTACACCTTGTCGCGCACCTTTCGCGTCCTGCTCGATCTGATAACGGTGAAGTTTCTGCACAGCTACCTGACGCGGCCGATGCACGTCATGGGTTTTGCCGGCCTGGTCTGCATGTTCTTGGGCTTCGTCAGTCTGTCGGCCACGGTCGTCATGAAATGGCAGACCGGCCTGTGGATGACCGGCAACCCGTTCCTGCATCTTGCGGCCTTGCTGGAGGTGATCGGCGTCCAATTCATCTCGTTGGGGTTGATCGGCGAACTGATGACGCGCACCTATTTCGAGAGCCAGGGGAAGAAAGCGTACAGTGTGCGTCATACACTGAATCTGGAGGCTGCCCCGCGCCGTCACGAACCACCGCTGGCCGCATAGCCGAGCGGGTTGTCGAGGGCCGAGCATGTTCGCTGTGTTGGAAATCGCCGACTATCTGATCTTGGTGTTGATGTTCTTGCTGTTTGCAACGACATCGAGCTATGCCGGCCTGCGGCCGCGCGAACGGGCACGTCTCTTTCGCCTGGAGCGCAAGCTCGACCTGGTCCTCCAGCACCTGCGGATCGATGTCGACCAGCTGTGCTGGCTCAGCGACCAGGTTAAGGCCTTGGCCGATCGGGGCGACAAGATCGCGGCCATCAAGGCCCATCGAGCCGAGACCGGGCTTGGCCTGCGCGACGCCAAGGAAGACGTGGAAGCCTATCTCGCCGGCCAAGTCCACGCTGCCTCGAAGCAACCAACTGCCCAATGACCGGAACGGCCCGCGGCCACGCTTCGGCCGGGGCGCCGACACGACGGCCGCACCGCGGCGGCGAGCGGGCGGGGCCGCGCTCACGGCGCGGCGGCGCCGTCCCCGGAGTCGCTTGCTTGACTCCGCCTTGGGCGGCCTTACAATGGCCGCAGCAAGCCACCCCGATCCGCGCGGGCGGGTGCGTTGTCGGGACAACGACACCGTGGCGGACCGGCGTGGCTTTCGTCGTTGGTCCGACGGCCCGCGCCCCGGGGAGGATTACTCGTGCTGCAAAAGGCCGAATTGCTTCGAACTCCCATCGAGCATTACGACGTCACCCAGTTCAACGTCGTTCCGCTGGTCGAGGCCATGCGCTACATGGCGTTTTCGGCGCGCGACCTGGCCCGGGCCGCCGACATCACCGACCGGATGATGCGCGATCCCGATTGCGGCATTCTCCTTTGTCTCGCCGGCTCGCTCGTCAGCGCCGGGCTGAAAAAAGTGTTTGCCGATGCGATCCGCTTCGGCATGGTCGATGCCGTCGTCAGCACCGGGGCCAATATCGTCGATCAGGACTTCTTCGAGGCCCTGGGCTTTCGCCATTACGTCGGCGACGAGCAACTGCGCTCGGGCATGTTCGACGCCCAGTTGCGGGAATTGCACATCGACCGCATTTACGACACCCTCATCGACGAAGACGAGCTCCGCATCTGCGACGACCGCATCCGCCAGATCGCCGACGAGTTGGACCCGCGACCGTATTCGTCGCGCGAGTTCATCCGGGCCATGGGGGCGCATTTGGAGCAACACGGCTGCAAGGCGCCCGACAGCATCGTCTTGGAGGCGTACCGGCACGACGTACCGATCTTCTGTCCGGCGTTCAGCGATTGCTCGGCGGGGTTTGGCTTGGTGGCCCATCAGCACCGCCGCGGCGACGCCCCGTGTGTGACCATCGACAGCGTCAAGGACTTCCGCGAACTGACCCGGCTGAAGATCGAGAACCCGACGACGGGCCTGTTCATGGTCGGCGGCGGCGTGCCGAAGAACTTCGCCCAAGACATCGTCGTCGCGGCCGACGTGCTCGGAGAGCAAGTGCCGATGCACCAGTACGCCGTGCAGGTCACGGTCGCCGATGTGCGCGACGGGGCGCTGTCGAGCAGCACCCTCAAAGAGGCGTCCAGCTGGGGCAAGGTGGACTTGGCTTACGAGCAAATGGTGTACGCCGAGGCGACCCTCGCCGTGCCGCTGCTTCTCGGCTACGCCTATCACAAGGGGGGCTGGAAGGGCCGCCGGCCGCGCCGCTGGAACCGCCTCTTGGATGCCCTCGGTGATCCGCAGCTCCCCCTGGCGGCCGCTTCGAGGGAGTGAACTCCTCCCCGGAAGACGAAAGAAGGTGCTCTGTGCCGACCCATCCGATGCCAACCAACCCGCAGTTACGCCTGTTCGTCCTCTCCGGATTGGTGTTGTCGGCGGTGCTGGCCCGGCTGATCCCGCATCCGCCGAACTTCACTCCCATCGGCGCCCTCGCCCTATTCAGCGGCGCCGTTTACGCCGATCGTCGCCTGGCCTTCCTGCTCCCCTTGGCGGCCCTGTTCGTCAGCGATGTATGCCTTGGCTTGCACGTCTTGATCCCAGTCGTGTACGCCAGTTTTATGGTCAACGTACTGTTGGGCCGGTGGCTGCGGTCGCGGCGAACGATCCTCTCCACCGCCGCCGTCACCGTGGCCGGTTCGTTCCAGTTCTTCCTCGTGACCAACTTCGCTTGCTGGCTGTTGTGGTATCCGCACACTTGGGCGGGGCTGACGGCCTGCTACGTGGCGGCCATCCCGTTCTTCCACAACACGCTGTTGGGCGATGCGGTCTTCGCCGTCGCCTTGTTTGGCGCCTTGGCCATCGCGGAGCGCGGCTTCCCTTCCGTCCGCGAGCCGATCCCGGCCGGTGCCGCCGGCTGACCAGGGGCGCGGCGGTTGCCGCGGCAGAGTTTTGTCGGATAATAACGCCAACGTCCAACCGCGGAGAAGCGCGGCCGGCGCATTCGCAGCATCCTTCTCGCGGCCCTGAAAGGTGGGCATCGCCTTATGTTGCCTGCGCCGACATTCCCAGCGCCGACTCACGCCGAGCAGCGCGAAGTTCGCTACGAGCATTCACGAGATTTCCCCAGCCTTCTGGCCCAGCTCGGTGTTTCCGTGCTGGTGTCGACTTATCAGGCGGGCAAGGTCGCGGTCCTCGGCACCTGGCAAGGAAAATTGACGCTGACCTTTCACAATTTCGACCAGCCGATGGGCTTGGCGGTCAGTCCGCGGCGTCTGGCCGTGGGTACGCGGCGGGCCATTTGGTTGTTGCACGCGGCCGGAGAGTTGGCGCCGCGCATCGAACCGGCGGGACGACACGACGGCGCCTATCTGACGCGCGAGGCCCTCTTCACCGGCGCCATCCATTGCCACGACCTGGCTTGGTGCGGCGAGGAACTGTGGATCGTCAACACCCTCTTCTCGTGCTTGTGCACGCTGCACGGCGACTACAGTTTCGTACCGCGGTGGCGGCCGCCGTTCATCAGCAAGCTGGCCGCCGAGGATCGTTGCCACCTCAACGGTCTGGCGGGCGACGGCACGGCGCCGCGCTATCTCACGACCTTGGCGTGTACCGACGTGGCCGACGGTTGGCGCGCCGACAAAGTCAACACCGGCTGCGTCCTGGTCTATCCGACCGGCGAGGTCGTGGCGCGCGGCTTGGCAATGCCCCACTCGCCCCGCCTGCACCAGGGGCGGTTGTGGGTGCTGGACTCGGGGCGCGGCCGCCTCGCCGTGGTCGAGCCGGCGAGTGGACGAGTCCAGCCCGTGGTCGAGGTCCCCGGCTACACGCGCGGCCTGGCCTTTTATGGGCAGTATGCTTTCGTCGGTTTGTCGCGCATCCGCGAGACCAACGTCTTTGGCGGCATGCCGATCGCGGAGCGGCGCGACGAATTGATCTGCGGCCTGGGCATTATCGATGTGAGCAGCGGCCGGACGGTGGCCACCTTCATGTTCCGCAGCGGCGTGGAAGAGATTTACGACGTCCAGGTGGTCCCCTGTCGTTGTCTGGCCCTGTCGGGGCCGCACCCGGACATTGACGAATCACCGGTGATCTGGGTCGTGCCGCCGGAACACCGCAGCAGTGTCGACGTCTCGGTAGAATCACGCAAACCCTAGACCCAGGAGTGCAGCATCATGGTGCCTCATTGCCTCGCCAAACTATTTCGTAACTGGCTCAAGAGCGCCGAACGTCGACGCGAGCGCCGAGCCGCGATCCGGCTCGAACAACTCGAGGATCGCATCGTGCCGACGACGCCGCGGTTGTTGGAAATCCATCCCGGCACGCGGGGCGTGCCGTTTAGCGATCTTGCTGCCGTCGGCCGCACC
>JANWVS010000370.1 GCA_025056835.1 Gemmataceae bacterium
GTCCAGATAGTCTGCCAGCGGGTCGCGCCCAAGGCATAGGCGCCGTGGCGAATCGACTGCGGCACGGCCCGGATGGCTTCCTGGGCAGAGACGATCACGACCGGCAAAGTCAGCAGGCCGAGGGTCAGGCCCCCACCCAACACATTGCGGACGCTGATCCCTTCGTGGACGCGGTGGAGCGGCTTAAAAATCAGCTCCACGAACACGAACGCTCCCAGAATGCCATACACCACCGAGGGAACGCCGGCCAGGTTGTTGATGTTGACTTGGATGAGATGGGCGAGTCGGCCGCTGGATTTGTACTCTTCCAGATACAGCGCCGCGGCGGTGCCCACCGGAACGGCGAACAGCATCATAATGATCGCCAACCACAGGCTGCCCAGCAGGGCGGGCTTGATGCCGACCGCTTCCGGATCGCTGCTGGGGGTGCCAAAAAGGAAATGGTACAGCACGGCCAGGCGCGAGGGATCGCGGAGCGGCATGTCGGCGATTTTCTTGCGGTCGGCGATTTCGGCCTCGAAAACCCGCAGATTTTCCGCCATGACGCCGCCGACGGCACGAATGGCCGCATCGTAGCGCCGGCGGATCCGAAGGCGTTCGCTGTCGGTAGAGGCCGCGGCGAGTTCGGCGGTCTCGCGTTCGTGGAGTTCCTTGAGCTTGGCAGGGTCGCCGAGATAAAGATTGGCGATTTCCTTTTTCTCGGCCTCGGTGGCTGCCGCCGCCAGCGCTTCGTTCATTTCTTTTTCCAGCTCGAGTCGCTTGGCGTGGCGCAACGCTTCGGTTTTCTTCAAGGCTTCGCGTTCCCGCAGCGTTTCTTGGTTTTTGCGTTCGACCAGCAGGGGGGTGTAGTAGAACCAGCGGCCGACGTCCGCGAGCAGCCCGCAAAAAAAGACTACCAGCATGCCCAGGCCGAAAAACGTGGCGGCAAAGCCGGTGACCGTGAAAGCGCCGTTTTGAATCGGCCGCGAACGCAGCAGCACTCCCAGCGAAAAGCAGAGGATGAAGCCGACTACGAAGAGCCAACCGGCCAAGGCCGCCACGCTGGCCCAACGCACCGCTTCATGGTTGCGCAGGCCCACTACGACCGCCAGCACCGCGGCGCCGACCGATAGGAGCAACCCGCCGCAGAAACCGTTGACCACGGCCCGGGCGGCGATCGCGCCCAATCCCAGCGGCTGGGCGTGCAGCAGACTCGGCAGGGGATCGCGGGTGGGGTCGAGACTCATTGATAAACCTGGCGGTAGCGGCGCAGGATCCTCTGGGCGAGAATGTTCATCAACAAGGTGATGACAAACAGCACCAGCCCGACGGCGAACAGACTGGCGAAAATGGTCGTGCCTTGCGGCGCGTCGCCCTGCGTCACCTGGGCGATGAAGCTGGTCATCGTTGCCGCGCCGCGGCGCGGGTCCCACTCCAGCGCCGGCCGACTGCCGCAGGCCAGCGTCACCGCCATCGTCTCGCCGACGGCGCGAGAAATCGCCAAAATGAACGACGCCAACACGCCTGACAGGGCCGCCGGCACGACTACCTTCACCGACGTTTCAAACTTGTTGGCCCCCAGGGCAATCGACGCTTCCCGCAGCGAACGCGGCACCGCGCGGAGGGCATCTTCACTGAGCGACGCGACCATCGGAATAATCATGATGCCGACGACGATCCCACCCGACAGCAGGTTATTGTTATTGTCCAGTCCGGGAATTCCCGGAATGTGCCAGTTGAGCCAGGGGATCGTCAACCCCTCGGCCAGCAAAGGCGTCACCACCGTGATGGCGAAGTAACCGTAAACGACCGTCGGAATGCCCGCGAGCAGCTCCAGCGTGGGCTTGGCGACGGCGCGCACGCGCGGCCGTGCGTACTCGCTGAGGTAGATCGCTGTCGTCAAGCCGATGGGCAGGGCTAAGGCACCGGCGATCAACGCAACCCACAACGTCCCCGACAACAGCGGCAAGATACCGTAACGGTGCGGCGGGATATTGCCCGTCCATTCCGTGCCGGTGAAGAAGTAGCGAACGCGGTGCCAAATGTCGGCCCCCTTCATCGGCGCGTAGACTTCGCGCAGGCCCACCTTACCGTCGGGCGTCGTGAATTCCTGGCGGTTGTAAGGAACGTGTTCGTCGAAGGTGAAAAACTCGATGGTTCCCAACACCAGCACGACGGCGATCCCCACGGTTATGACGATCGACAAGACGCCGCAGCCGGCGAGCACGCCCTCGATCAGGCGCTCGCGGAATTGCTGAGCGGGACTGAGGCTGCCGCGCAGCCGCCGCCGGGCTTCTTCAACGACGGCCGCCGGAATTGTGGAACTGGCCACGGCTCATCCTCATCGCAAGGTTGCGAAGTTCGCTAGTCCGATGTTCGTTAGTCCAGGGTTTTCAGGGCCGCGTCGAGGCGCTTGCGTTGCTGGAAGGCTTGAACACTACTCATCGGCACATAGCCCGAGGAGCGCACGATTTCCGAGTTTTGCAGATAATATCTTACAAATTCGCGGACCTCCGGCCGCTTGAGCGAACTGTTCTTGACGTAAATGAACAGCGGCCGGCTCAGCGGCAGATATTCGCCCTTGATGACCGCTTCCGGGGTCGGCGCCACGTACTGCTTGGTTTTGGGATTCATCACCTCCACCACGGCCAGCTTCGAGCGGTTTTGTTCAAAGTACGCAACGCCGAAAAAGCCGATCGCGTATTGGTTGCGGGCGACGCCTTGGACGGTGATGTTGTCGTCTTCGGCGGGTGTGTAGTCGGTGCGAATGACTTTTTCCTTGCCGTTGACCACTTCAGTGAAATAATCGAAGGTACCCGAATCGCTGCCGGCGCCGTAGAGCTTGATCGGTTGCTTGGGCCAGGTTGGATCGACGTCGCTCCAATTGGTCGGCTTGCTGTCCGGGTGCCAAATTTTGCGCAGCTGCTCTACCGTCAGCCGCTTGGCCCAAGTGTTCTCGGGATGAATGACGACTGCCAGGCCATCCCAAGCGACTTGCAGTTCGGTGAAGGTGATGCCGTTCTCCCGGCATTTTTCCGCTTCGGCAGGTTTGATAGGCCGCGAGGCGTTGGCGATGTCGGTCTCGCCGGAGGCGAATTTCTTGAAGCCGCCTCCGGTACCGGAGAAAGCCACGCTGATCTTGACCCCGGGATGGAGCTTCGTGAATTTCGACGCCATCGCTTCCGTGATGAGGTAGACGGTGCTCGAGCCGTCGGCTTTGATGGACCCAACCAATTTGTCGTCACCTGCCGCCAAGCTGCTGCCGGCCGCAGCCAGCGTCAGCGCGGTCCCGACCGACAAAAAAGCTACTTTCATACCAGGCACCCCTCGTGGCACGACTTGCGGTAACTCTAAGGAACTATTGTCAAAACCGTCTGCCGAGAATCACTACCGGAGGCGTGAAAATTCGGTGAAGGCCGGCCGCGGTTGCGGTAAGCGCAGGCGATCATCCTGGCCGACCCGGCGCCGCTTCAACCCGCCGCGCCGCGACCGCCTGCCGGTATTGTCGGTACGATCGCCACAGGCGGGCACGGTCGGCGGCGATGAGGCAAACTTTGGCGATTACCGAATTGACACGGCATGGTCAACGTTTA
>JANWVS010000371.1 GCA_025056835.1 Gemmataceae bacterium
TCAGCGACTCCCAGGACGCACGGCTGTTAGGCATGCCGGTGGGCGAGTTGCGGCACCGGCTGGAACAGTGCAAGAGCAAGCTGCTGATGGTTCGCAGTCAGCGCGTTTGGCCAGGCCGCGACGAGAAAATTCTGACCGCCTGGAATGGGCTGATGATCGGCGCCTTCGCTCAGGCCGCACAAGTGCTTGAAAACGACCGTTACCTGCGCGCCGCCATGGCAGCAGCCGAGTGGGTGTTGACCAATTTACGCGGCCGTGACGGCCGACTGCGACGCACGGCGGTGATCGGCGCTTCCGCCAAGCTTGACGCTTATCTCGAAGATTACGCCTACCTGATCGATGCCTTAGTCACGCTGTACGAGGCTTGCTTCGCGCCGCGGTGGTTGGCGAGGGCCGTCGAGCTGACGGAAGTGCTGATCAAGGAATTCTGGGATGACCGCGACGGCGGCTTCTATTACACAGGCAAGGACCATGAGACGCTCATCGCCCGCACGAAAGACCCGCATGATAATGCGACGCCGTCGGGCAACGCCGTGGCAGTCTTGGCATTACTTCGGTTAGCGGCGCTGACCGGGCGTTCCGAGTTCTACGACAAGGCGGAACGAACCTTAAGCCTGTTCGGCGACCTGATGCGGTCGTCGCCGTCGGCAACTGGGCAGATGCTCATGGCCTTGGACTTTTACCTTGGCCCGGTGCGCGAGTTTGCCGTGGTAGGAGATCCCGCGGCGGACGACATGCGGGAAGCCTTACGTTTGATTCGGCGACGTTTCGAGCCAAACAAAGTGGTGTGTGGCCGGTCCGACACGTTTGCCGCGGCAGACTCGTCGCTGTTGCCGCTCTTAGCCGACCGCGTCGCCGCCGAACAAGTCACAACATACATTTGCCAACGGCAGACGTGTCAAGCACCGCTGGTCGGACTTGAGGCACTGCGGCAAGCGCTGAGTCAGCATTGACCGGTCAGCGCCGGCTTTAAGGAGATGATCGACAATGAAATGGCGGTTGGGACTGCTGTTGCTCGTGACATGGATCGCCCTTACCCCGGCCGGCTGCGGCGGCAATGACGACAAAAACATCAACAAGGATGCGGACAAGCCCCGGCCGGTGAAGTCGTGACGCCGTGGCCGCGATTGTGCCTGGGGCAAGAAAAAGGCCGGCTGTGCGTTGCCGCCGCCGGCCATGTGACGCTAGTTCAGTATTCGAGTGGTTAGCTGCCCCTCTTCTCCTCGTTCTTCTTCTCTTCAGCTTTTTTCGTATCTGCCTTTTTGGTGGACCCGTCGCTGCACCCCACGATGCCGGTCACGCCAAGGGCCAAACCAAAGCAAACCATCAGGGACAATAGCTTCTTCACGTCTAAACCATCCTTTCTTGGCTATAAGGGACAAGTTATGTGATGCCTAGACGACAGCATCAACACGACGCGCGATGGACTGGGAGCGGACGGTCGTCAGCGCCGCCAACCGTCGGCCGGCTTCGACTTGATTGAAAGCGCCGTTCTTCTTCTCTTCCTTCTTGCCAGGCTCCTTGTTTGGCTCCTCCTTCTTGGGTTCGATCTTCTTTTCTTCCTTCTTCTCTTCCTTCTTCTCTTCTACTTTCTTTTCTTCTTTCTTTTCTTCGATCTTCTTTTCTTCAGGTTTTTTCTCTTCTACTTTCTTTTCTTCAGGTTTCTTCTCTTCGACCTTCTTTTCTTCGGTTTTCTTATCTTTACCGTCGACTTTGGTATCTTTCTTTTCCTCGACCTTCTTTTCGGTCTTCTTGCCGCTCGGGTTGGTGCAACCGGTGGTGCCGAGGCTCAGCACCAAAGCGGCGCACACGCACAGAAACAGGCCAAACAACTTGTTCATCGTGGATGCATCCTCCCTAAAAAGTAACTTCTTCCGAGGTTGCCACATCGGAACACGTTTCCGACGTCTCACCAAGTCGATGCACAAGGCAGTAGGATATTCCCGAAAATTTGGGGGACAAGCGTAAACGCTGAAAAAACCTCCTCCGCCGAGCGAAAAAAAGTTGCTTGTTTCCCCCCAGCTGAAAAGCTGAGTTCCGACGCTGCAAAGCGTCCGCAACGGCCGGTGCGGTTTGCTACAATGTTCCGAGGTTACCATCGGCCGCGCCCGACCGATCTTGGCGATGTCGATGTTGTGCTGGGATTTTTGGGGAATAAACCAGGGTGGGCTTCATCCATCTTGGTAGGAGTCGCCATGAGTTGGTTCGGCGGCAAACGAGCGATCCAGCAGTTGGTGGAGGACCATTACGCGCCGCTTTACCGGTTCGCCTACCGGCTCAGCGGCTCGCTCCAAGAAGCCGAGGACTTGACGCAAGAAGCATTTTGCCAAGCCCAAGCCAAGCTCGGTCAGCTGCGCGATCCGGCCAAAGCCCGCAGCTGGCTCTTCAGCATCCTGCGAAACTCGTTTCGTCAAAAGCATCGCAGTGACAAGCGACAGCAATCCCTACCGCCCGAGGCGTTGGCAGAGGTGCCGGACCGTTTGCCCGATCCTTTACCGGTAATCGACCCGGCGAAGTTGCAACAAGCGCTCGCCGAGTTGCCGGAGGATTTTCGCGTGCCTTTGCTCTTGTTCTATTTTGAGGATTTTAGCTATCGTGAGATAGCGGACCAGCTCCAGGTCCCGTTGGGCACGGTTATGTCGCGTTTGGCGCGGGCCAAGGCGTACTTGCGCGGTCGATTGCTCCAGCCGGCCGAGGTGGTGTTGCTGGAAAGCGTAGGTGAGTAATGGACTGTATCCATGCGCGAATGGCGCTGGCGCTGCAAAGCCGCGACGCGAGCGAATTAGACGCCGAAGCCCGGGCCGCCCTGGAGCAGCACCTGGAAGTGTGCGCCGATTGCCAAGCATGGGCACACCACGAAAACCGGATCGACGACGCGCTGGGAGCCGCCATTCGCGCGGTGGCCGTACCGGCCGGCTTGCCGTCCAAAATCTTACACACTTTGGAAGCCCGCCGTCCGCGGCGCCGCGGCTTGGCGTGGGCCGGCGCCGCCGCAGCCTGCTTGGTTCTCGGATTGAGCCTGGCCGGCTATTTCTGGCTGACCGACAAGCCGGAGCTGACGATCGACCCGTTCGTCACCCCCGTTATCGCCAAGGAAAAACGCAGTCCCCAGGAAGTTGAGGAATGGTTCGCCGACCTGGGGTTGCCGATCGAGATTCCCCGCGCCTTGGTACCGGAACATTATCACGACCACGGCGTCGCCAGGATTGCCGGCCAACGGATTCCGCGGATCGATTATGTCGTCCTCGCAGGCAACGGCGAAGGCCGTTCCGCCGTGGCCGAGGTCTACATCCTCGCCAAGAATCGCTTTAACCTGACCGAGATGTTACGCGCTCTGGAGCAAGCCCCTGGTCCGATCGTAACGAGCAATCACCGCATCGAAGTCCGGCAATTCGACGAACACCCCGGCTACATCTACATCATCATTTATACCGGCGGCAGTTTGCAGCCGTTCTTAGTGGCCAGCCCGCCGTCCGCCTAAAGTCCGGCCCGCAGCGGACAAGGCAGGCTCGGACGTCAATAGTGACACTCACGCGCACAACGCGCCGGTCGGCAGGGTGGGCC